>CALDUJ010000026.1 GCA_937923735.1 uncultured Flavobacteriaceae bacterium
ATTTTCTCAATTTCTTTCCCCATTCGGCCATAGCCAAGCAATGCAATATTCATTTTCTAGAATTTAAAGTTGAGAGTAAGTCCAACATCCGAAGTCGCTTCAAGCTCATTGAATTTATAATGAGGACTCAGAGATAAGTTATCATCTACATTATATTGTAATAGATGAGCGTCTACGTTAGCATCTATAATATTTAGCGCATAAATCCCTATCGTAACTAAAAGAGAGACTTCCTTATTTCTCCTGAGTTTTCTTTGGGCTTCAATTAATCCATCGGTGCTCACAAATGGATTTGCAGCTGGACCGTTTCCGCTAGCATCTGTTCCATAAAACTCATCTGTTTTAAAACCTGCGAGTCTGCTTTTATAAGCATTTCTGTAGCGCTTATATTGTTTATTGTTAAAATCGTACACCAAAATCCCACCAGTAATAGCACCAACTACTATAGGAATCTTCCAGTATTTTTTATTATATGCTTGTCCTAATCCTGGGAGTACTGCTGAATAAAATGCAGCTTTAGCGGGAGCCAAAGGATTTATCTCAGTTTTCTTGGATGAATTTGTAATTACTTTTAGCTCATCATTTTTATTAAGTACAGAATCATTCTTGGTTTCTTGCTCTTGTGCGATAGCACCTAATGAAAATACCAGTAAAAATATTGTCAGGATGAAACCCTTACTTTGCACGTTGAACTAATTTTTTAATACGATTGAAGTCTTCCTCTGAATGAAATGGGATAGATATCTTTCCTTTTCCATTCTTAGATACTTTAACGTCTACTTTATGACCAAAGTATTCTGAAATTTCTTTTAACCCTTTTTTAATATATTTCGGAAGCTCTTCTTTTACAGGAATTGATACTTCTTTGGTCTGCTGGTAATTTCTAACCAAACTTTCAGTATCTCTTACAGATAGTTTTTTTGATAGGATTTCCTCGTATATATCTAATTGCGTCGATTGATTTTCTATGTTTATAATAGCCCGACCGTGCCCCATGGATATAAAGCCATCTCGCATGCCCGTTTGGATAATAGGGTCCAGCTTTAATAAACGCAAGTAGTTAGCAATGGTTGAACGTTTTTTTCCAACGCGTTCGCTCATTTGTTCTTGGGTGAGTTGTATTTCGTCAATTAAACGTTGATAAGACAAAGCAATCTCGATAGGGTCTAGGTCTTGGCGTTGAATGTTTTCAACCAATGCCATTTCTAATGACTCTTGATCATTTGCAATGCGTATGTATGATGGAATAGTTTCTAATCCAATTAACTTTGAAGCACGATAACGACGTTCTCCGGATACTAATTGGTATTTATTGAAATCTAATTTTCTTACTGTTATTGGCTGTATGACGCCTAACTCTTTTATTGAGGATGCTAATTCTCGAAGAGATTCCTCATTAAAACTAGTTCGCGGCTGAAATGGATTCATTTCAATGGCATTAATATCAAGCTCGACAATATTGCCAATAACCTTATCCGCATTTTTATCCTGAACTGATGAAATATCATTGGCAGGGTCTTTTAAAAGTGCCGACAATCCTCTACCTAAAGCTTGTTTTTTTGTTGCCTTTGCCATGACTAACTATTTTTAGTAATGATTTCCTTAGCCAAACTTAAATAATTACTAGCACCTTTACTACCTGCATCGTAATTAATTATACTTTCACCATAACTTGGAGCTTCACTTAATCTAACATTTCTTTGAATTATAGTGCTAAACACCATGTCATTAAAATGTTTTTGTACTTCTTCCACAACTTGATTAGATAAACGTAAACGTGAATCATACATGGTTAAAAGTAAGCCCTCTATGTCAAGTTCAGGGTTATGTATTTTTTGTACACTTTTTACAGTGTTAAGAAGCTTGCCTAGCCCTTCAAGAGCAAAATACTCGCATTGTATTGGTATTAAAACGGCATCTGCAGCAGTTAAGGCATTCAAAGTCAATAATCCGAGAGAAGGCGCACAATCAATCAGTATAAAATCGTAGTCATTTTTTAAGTCTGTTATGGCCTTTTTCATCATGTATTCACGATGCTCTTTGTCAACTAGTTCTATTTCAATAGCAACGAGGTCTATATGCGCAGCAATGATGTCTAAATTGGGTGTGTCCGTTTTTACAATCGCCTCTTTAGCAGTATTGGTGTGTTCTAAAAGTTGGTATGTACCTATCTCGACAGACTCTACATCTATTCCAAGCCCAGATGTAGCATTAGCTTGTGGGTCTGCATCGATAAGAAGTACTTTTTTTTCAAGTACGCCTAGGGAAGCAGCAAGGTTAACTGAAGTTGTCGTTTTTCCAACGCCTCCTTTTTGGTTGGCGATTGCAATGATTTTACCCATTAAAAAATTTTAGTTTTAGGAACGTAAAAATACGATTATTTGTGACTTTAAAAAACGGAACTTGTTAACAAAGGGGAAACAAAAAAAGCAGCCGAAGAGCTGCTTTTTTTATAAAGAATAAGGATTTTATTTTTCTGGATTGTGTATTCCTAAAATATAGCCTTTAGTTAAGTATTTATTTGCAATGCTTTTTAGATAGTCTTTAGTAAGGCTATTAACATCATCTTCGTAAGCAAAGATTTTGGATGCATCTTTATCTTGATAATCTGCATTTTTAAGTAGGCTTAACCAGAATCTGTTTTCTTTGATTTTTTCTTTTCTTTCTAAAATTTGAGCTTCTTTTACTTTCGCTAAATCTTTATCTGTTGGACCTTCGGCTATAAGTTTTTCAACTTCTTTTAAGGAAGCTTCTTTTAACTTTTCTACATTTTCAGGACCACAAGGAAAACTGATGTTGAAATTATACCATCCATAAGGCATTTTTCTGATGCTGCCACGTGCTCCAGCACCGTATACGCCACCTTCTTCCTCTCTAAGTTTTTCTATAAGTTTGATAGATAATATCTCACCAAGACTTTGTAGCGCATGAGCTTCCCTAGCGTTATATTCGGTTGGGCCTTGATATGTTATTCTAACAGAACTCTTAGGGTCTGTTCCTTTTTCAATAACCTTTGTATGTTGGCCTGTTAATGGTCTAAAATCTGGTGCTTTATATGTTTCTTTTGAACTTGTCGATGGTAAATTAGCTAAGTATTTTGCAGCATACTCAACCAGCTTTCTCTCATCAATATTACCAACAAAGTAAAAATGGAAGTCACCAGCATCAGCAAAACGTTCTTTATATTTTTTGTAGGCAAGATTATAGTCAGCCTCATCCATTTTTTCAGGTGTTGGGAAACCTGTATATCTTGGATTGCCTTCATTCATGAATTTCCCCATTTCGTTGGAGAAATAGAATTGAGGACTTGCCATTAGGTTACCTAAGAACGCTTTTTGTTTGTTCATATAAGAAGCAAAAGCCTTTTCATCTTTGTTTAGCGATGTAAAATATAAGTGCGTTAGTTGAAATAATTCCTCGAAGTCTTTCGGAGAAGCAGAACCTCTAAACCCTTCACTATAAGCACCAATTGTTGGAGATACCGAAACAATCTTTCCGGATAACATTTTTCCCATTGCTACTTTATCAAAACCGTTTACGCCTGCATCCGCTAAACCTCCGTTTGCAAAGGACGTTGCTATATGCTCTTCGTTTGAGTATAAGGATGTGCCACCAAAACTAAAAGCTTCAAAAAGAATTTCATCGTTTTTAAAGTCTGTCTTTTTATAGGTAACTGTAGCACCATTGCTTAAAGTTAAAGTCGTAGTTCCTAGCTTTTCGTCTTTGGTCATATTTGTAATACCACCCGCAGCTGGTAAATCTGTAATTAGTGAACTTGCTACCGCTTTATCTTCGTAAGGCTTAATATCTGCAGTTTTAACAGTGTTTAATAGTTCTTTGACTTCTGCTTCAGTAACCTTTGTTACACCATCTTTTTCTGGGCCTGTAATAACGACTACTCTGTTATCATCTCTTAGGTAATTAGAAATCAAAGCATCAACTTCACTTAAAGTAATTGTTGGTAATTGCTCTTTATGGAAATTATATTCCCACTCTATTCCAGGCATAGCTTCACCACTCAGAAAATTTCTGACATATTCGCCTACAATCCTGTTAGAGTTTGTTTTGTCTTTGTCTTTAAACGATTTCTCCAAACGCGAGAGAATATCTTTTTTAGCACGTTTAAACTCACCTTCTTTAAAACCGAATTTACGTACCCTTTCATTTTCTTCTAACAATGCTTTTAAAGCATCCATGTGACCAGTTTCGCTGGTCATTGCAAAAGACTGATAGGCGTCTTTAGTTCTAGACCAAGTACCACCATGATAACTAGCACCAAATACAAAAGGAGGTTTTTCGCTATTTCTTAACTCATCTAAACGATTATTAATCATTTGAGAAAAGAGAGATTTTACCATAGAACTTCTATACTCTTCTATGGTTTTGTCTGACTTAGCATCTCCCTTATCCTTAAATAGTACCTGTACTCTAGAAAAAGGAGCTTCTTTATCAGACTCAATAGCAATAAAAGTTTCATCATGATTTGGCACTGTAAACACTTCTCGTTTTCTCGGGTTTTCGGCTTTAGGAATTTTTCCGAAATGTGACTTTATTTTTTCTTCTAGTACAGTAACATCAACATCTCCAACAGCCATTACTGCCATTAAATCTGGTCTGTACCAGTCTTTATAAAATCGTTTTAGGCTTTCGTAGTCAAAGGTTTCCAAGTTTTCTTTAGTACCTATTGGTAGCCTTTCTGCATATTTAGAGCCATACATTATCTTTGGTAGGTACTTTTGCATCATGCGTTCGTCTGCACCCTTTCCTAATCTGTATTCTTCTAAAACAACACCTCTTTCGTTGTCAATTTCTTCGTTTGTCAGTAAGGCATTATGTGCCCAATCCTCCAATATTTGGAATCCTTTTTCTAATTTTTCAGGGTCTTCGCTCGGTATTGGTAAAATGTAGACAGTTTCATCAAAACTCGTATAGGCATTTAAGTGTGCTCCAAATTTTACACCAATACTCTGGAGGTAATCCACCAGTTCGTTTTTCTTGAAATTTTTGGTACCGTTAAAATTCATATGTTCCATAAAATGCGCTAACCCAAGTTGGTCGTCATCTTCTAGGATAGAACCTGCATTAACAACCAACCTCAGTTCCACCTTGTTTTCAGGTTTTCCGTTATTCTTGATATAATAGGTAAGACCGTTACTTAGTTTGCCAGTCTTAACTTCTGGATTAAACGGAATATCTGTAGAAGATGCATTAGAAATTTGAGTTTCTTTTTGTTGCGGTTGGTTGTCAACTACTTGCTTTGTCTGGTTACAAGAAATCAGTAAAAAGCTAAGTAATAAGGCACCAAAAAGTGATACTCTCATGGTTTTAATAGTCATAGTTGATTGTTTTTAAATTGAATTTTAAAAATAATAAATGATTCTGTGGGAATTGACTGATTAGTAAAGTTTTAACTTTTAGGACTACTCAATCAAAATCTCCAAAATTTTAATCGCTGCGTCACTAATTTTGGTGCCAGGCCCAAAGACCGCTATAGCTCCAGCATCAAAAAGATATTGATAATCTTGTTTAGGTATAACACCCCCAACAATAACCATAATATCATCACGTCCATATTTTTCAAGTTCTTTGATAACTTGTGGAACTAATGTTTTATGTCCAGCGGCTAAAGAAGACACACCCAAAATATGTACATCGTTCTCCACAGCTTGTTTAGCAGCTTCTTGTGGTGTCTGGAATAGTGGACCAATATCTACATCAAAACCAACATCGGCATAACCTGTCGCCACCACTTTAGCACCTCGGTCATGACCGTCTTGTCCCATTTTGGCAATCATAATACGTGGTCGACGACCATCTTGTTCTGCAAACGTATCAGCTAATTCTCTAGCTTTTTTGAAGGATTCATCGTCTTTTATTTCTTTGCTATACACACCTGAAAATGATTTTATTTGTGCTTTGTATCTACCAAAAACTGCTTCTAAGGCATCACTTATTTCGCCTAAAGTAGCACGTTCTCTTGCGGCATCTACCGCTAAAGATAGTAGATTCATATTCCCACGAAGGTGGGAATCTTCCGAAGTTAAGGAAAATTTTGCTGCTTCCGTTAGCTTTGAAAGAGACTGAATCACCGCTTTCGTATCTCGAGTTGCTTTGATTCTGTTTAACCTTTCAATTTGAGAATCTCTAACCGTTTGATTATCGACTTCTAAAGTTTGTATTGGGTCTTCTTCATCCAATCGGTATTTATTTACCCCAACGATAATATCTTGATTAGAGTCTATTCGTGCTTGTTTGCGGGCTGCAGCTTCTTCTATTCTAATTTTCGGAATACCCGATTCTATAGCTTTAGTCATGCCTCCCAATTCCTCTACTTCTTGAATGAGTTTCCAAGCTTTGTGAGCTATATCATGAGTTAGTTTTTCAACATAATAACTTCCAGCCCAAGGATCCACAGTTTTAGTAATTTTTGTTTCTTCTTGGAGATATATCTGCGTGTTTCTAGCTATTCTAGCTGAGAAATCTGTTGGTAATGTAATGGCTTCGTCTAGAGCATTTGTATGTAATGATTGTGTGCCTCCAAATGCTGCAGCAGTAGCTTCTATGCAGGTTCTTGCAACATTATTGAATGGGTCCTGTTCCGTCAGGCTCCATCCAGAAGTTTGGCAATGGGTTCTTAAGGATAGTGACTTTTCATTCTTTGGGTTAAATTGTTTCACAAGCTTAGACCATAACATTCGTGCTGCTCGCATCTTGGCGATTTCCATAAAATGATTCATCCCAATAGCCCAGAAAAAGGATAAGCGAGGAGCGAAGGTGTCTATATCCATTCCAGCATCTAATCCTTTTCTTATATATTCCAACCCATCAGCAAGCGTGTATGCTAGTTCAATATCACAAGTAGCACCAGCTTCTTGCATGTGATATCCTGAAATACTAATGCTGTTGAATTTAGGCATGTTCTTGCTAGTGTATTCAAAAATATCAGATATTATGCGCATTGAAGGTGTGGGAGGATAGATATAGGTATTACGCACCATGAACTCCTTGAGTATGTCATTTTGTATAGTGCCAGCAAGTTGTTCTGGTTTTACACCTTGCTCTTCCGCTGCAACTATATAAAATGCCATTATTGGCAACACGGCACCATTCATAGTCATAGAAACGGACATTTTATCTAATGGAATTTGGTCAAAAAGTATTTTCATATCCTCAACCGAATCTATAGCTACGCCTGCTTTTCCAACATCGCCAACAACGCGTTCGTGATCCGAATCATAACCTCTATGAGTTGCTAAATCGAAAGCGACGGATAAACCTTTTTGACCAGCCGCTAGATTACGCCTGTAGAATGCATTACTTTCTTCCGCCGTACTAAAACCAGCATATTGTCTAATCGTCCAAGGTCTTCGCACATACATAGTACTGTATGGTCCACGAAGGTTAGGAGGAATACCAGCTACAAAATCAAGATGTTCTAAATCTTCAATATCTTCTTTGGAATAGGATGACTTTACATGTATTCCTTCCGAAGTTTCAAATACCTCTACATCTGACTTCGAGCTCCCAACTTCCTGCTTTAATGTTATATGTTGAAGGTTTTTTCTTGGCATTGGTTTTTAGTATAATCTAAATTGATTATTACTTATTTGGTGTTTTCACGTTATAATCTATGGTAGGTTCCTTTAAAGGAGGTGGAATTTTAGAAAAATCAACATCCATTAATCTTGAGTAATACATGTCTAAGGCCACGAATGTCGCTAAGGATTTATCTCTTGTGGCATTGCGGATTTGAGTTCTTAATGGAGCTCCGAAAAGTCTAGCACTCATGCTATTTGTGGAAATTAATGCTCTAAACGTCGTTTGTATATTTCCGTTTAAAAAATTATCACCAAGGCAGGTTATGAGGTCATTATCATAATCTAATGTGTATTTTCCGTTCTCTACTATCCATAGGTCTTTTTCTTTTTTCAGTTGTTCAATAACTTTTCTTGTATGCTCAGAAACTGCATTAACATCAGGGACTTGTCCAGATATTCCTGTAGACAAATAATAATTATATGCTTGAGAAAGGTTATTTGAATTTCTAGAGTAGTTTGCTGTTAGTTCATCTTCAAAAGCATAAAGAGCTTCTTTTAAAAGTGGTGTGCTTACAGAAGCATTGTTACATTTTATAGTATCTTCTTTGTCAGCATATTTATATTCAAACGTATCGCTTTCAGCACAGGCTGTTGCAAATAAAATTATGGTGCTTAGTAGGAGCGTAATGTGTCTTGCTTTCATTTTAATTTTCATTTTTTAATCGTTGTTGTTCTAGTTTTTCTGATAATCTATTTGGTATAATAGGTTCTATTATAGTTTTTCGCTTATTTATTTTTACAAAAGGGTATAACTCTAAATCATCTTTCATTCTGTCGTTAGGATTTGGGTGTTTGTTTGTCCCTAGAAGAATCTCTTCGTTAGAATCAAAACGCGCTTGTTCCTTTTTTGCACTTTCTTTTATCTTACGCTGAATAGTTCCTTCTTTTAATTGTTTAAGAAAACCACCATTTGCTTCAATGTCTTTAAAAAGATGCAATGCTTTTTCTGAAAGTTGATTCGTCAATGACTCAATATAATAGGCGCCGTCTGAAGGATTGTCGACCTTATCGAGATAGCTTTCATGTTTTAGCACTAATAACTGATTTCTCGAAATACGCTCGCCAAATTCGTTGTCTTTATGATAAATGGCATCATAAGGTAAATTACAAACTGTATTCGTACCACCTAAGACTGCACTCATACATTCTGTTGTAGTACGGAGCATATTCGTATTGTAGTCATATATTGTTTTGTTCCGTTTAGTAGGAGTAACGAAGATGTTGCAATCAGGATTAGCATCATATTCTGAAGCCAAAACTTTCCATAGTTGTCTAAGAGATTTCAATTTTGCTATTTCGAAAAAGTAATTTGTTCCAACAGAAACCGAAAAGTTTATTTTTTGAGATTGCCACACTCCGCTCGCAATGACTTTCTGATAATGATTTAAATATTCATTTACATGAGCCAATCCATAAGCTAGCTGCTGAACCATATTGGCACCTGCATTTTGATATAATGACATATCGACACCCAAAACACCTTTAAATGCGTTTCGATGATTCATTATTTTACTCAGGATTTCATGGTCTTGTATTAAATTATGAAACCAATTGCCCGTACTCGCTAGATTACCAATTAAATCAACATTTATAAATACTGTAGCATTTTTATGA
>CALDUJ010000027.1 GCA_937923735.1 uncultured Flavobacteriaceae bacterium
TAACAGGGTTTAGTAAAGCAGAATGGACATATTTTATACATAGAATGTTAATAACAATTTTTATAGATTAAGCTACCGTATTGACTTTTAAATTCTAAAAAACTAACTTCGTTTACATGTACTGAACTGGCTTCAGTAACACCCGATATAGACAATTTTAATTGTCCATATTTAACCGTTAAGCGCACCTGTTAAAATCCCTGTTAATAAATCTCAAACTTTTATTTTGAAAAACAGATTGGTGTTGTATCTTTGCTATATCAAAACTAAACGATAGTACATTATGTTTGATTTCGACCAATATTTAGGATTTTTAGCCTTCTTAACAATATTAACCATTGGTTTTTGGTTGATGATTTTTTTAATCGGATTTATTTTAACTTATTGGTTACCTGGTTATATGGTGGAGATGTTTAAAGATTGGAGAGCAAGTAAAAAAGAATAGTTATAAAAATATATAATAAAAAAGGGATGCTAATTGCATCCCTTTTTTTGTTTTGTAATTAGTTATTTAGCCTTCAAAATCTAAATCATCATCGCCGCCACCACGCTGACCTCGTTCGCGTTTCTTTTTTTGGTTAAACCTATATGTAAAAGATAATATAAAGCTACGCTCTCTTCTTTGAAATTCATTTATACCTTCAAAGCTTGAGGTATAAGATTCGCTTATGCGTTTTCTTGTGTTAAAAACATCACTTACTCTAAATGCTAGCGATGCTTTTTCCTTAAATACATCTTTACTAAAAGCTAAATCCGTTGAAAAAACACCTCTATTTCTGCTTTGTGCTGTTTCGCTTGGTCCTCTGTAGAATAATCGTGTTTGCCAATCTATATTTGCTGGTAACGTGTATTTGGCATTGACTCTTGCAAACCAACTCAAATTCTCAGCATCAAAAGTCTGTCCTTCAAAATCACCTTTTGTAATAGATTGAAATAAATTAAAATTGGCATTGAGGTTAAATTTTCTGTCAGGTCTATAGGTTACGGTAATTTCGCCGCCATAACGGTCATTTGTAGCTAGGTTAATTGGCCCACGTCTTATCACCGGGACTTCGGTACCACCAACAATAACTGTTGTTCCAGTATCTAAACTTACAAAACTAAAGATGTCTGTTGCGTGCTGATAATAAACGGACCCGTTTAATGTTATCTTACCTAATCGGTTCAGGTAGCCAATATCAAAAGCGTCTGAAATACTTGGGTCCAAATCTGGATTTCCTTGAAATAAATTTGTGGCGCTACTTCTCGATGGGAAAGGGTTTATGAATCTTGAGCGCGGTCTACGAATACGTCTATTGTAGCCAAGTGTAATACTTTCATCTTCAGAAATGGCATAACCAAGATTTACTGTAGGGAACAATTGTGCATAATCTTTCTTTTCAAAATCATTACTTGTCTCTTGGTCTATAGTTATACGTGTACTTTCTAACCGTAAACCTAGTAAATAAGAAAATTTATCCCCCAATTTGTTTCCATACTGTGTATAAAAGGCATTTACTTGTTGAATAAAGTTTAAATTATTACTTAAATTGGTGTTGTTTATAAACGTAGTACCGTCATCGCTAAACGCAACCAAATAGTCTGTATTGAGATCTTGAAATTGCCCACGATACCCTAATTCAAACTGGCCGTCTTTACCAATAGGTTTCACATAATCAGCCTGTAAAAATATTTCATTCTGGTTTTCATCAGTAATAACATTCTCTACATCTATACCATCTTGATTTATTAAAGATGCTTCAATCTCATTTGCGTCTTCATACTGAAAGGCAAACGTTAACTTATGCTGACTGTTACCTTTAAATTGTTTGTCATAATTAAAAGAATACTGGATTGTTTTATCATCTTCGAATTCAGGATCTAAACGTGTTGTTCTGTTGATAAGGCTTCCTGAAGAGTCAATCTCATCAATAAAATTTGTGGTATTACTTTCGTTATCACTATCTCTGTAGACAATCGAGGTAGTAATAGACGATGTTTCATTAACGTACCATTCTATACCAAAATTGGTGTTAAGTCCTTTGCGCAACCTGTCGAAGTCTCGCTCTTCTCTTAGAAAAGTACTGGGGTCATCTCCGTTAAAAAATTCCGTATTAGAAAGCGAGTTTCCAGGAGATTCTCGATAATTGTACCCAGTTGTATTGAAAAAATTTAAATCTCCAGTTCTGTAATTAATGTTTCCTGAGACTCCAGCTTGAAAAGGGAAACCCGTATTAAGGGTAATGGCCCCATTAAGACCTTGTAATTTGCTTCTGCGTAAAATGATATTTAGAATTCCAGCTGTTCCTTCGGCATCATACCGTGCTGAAGGTGATGTGATGACTTCCACCCGTTCGATAGATTCCGCTGGTAACTGTCTTAATGCATCTGTTGAATTAAGTCCAACTAAACCAGAAGGTTTGCCATTAATTAGTATACGAACATCGTCATTACCACGAAGCGCTACATTGCCTTCAACATCTACAGAAACAGATGGAACATTGTCTAAGACATCACTTACAGTACCGCCTCTTACAGTAAGATCTTTCCCTACATTATATATTTTCTTGTCCAGTTTTATTTCTACTGTTGTGCGTTCTGCAATGATTTCGACAGCATCTAGAGCTTCAATATCTAAGCCAAGAGAAATAGTTCCTAGGTTAGTATTTTCTATAATCCGCTTTCCTGGAAAAGATGCAGTTTTAAAAGAGATGTACTCAACAGTTACATCGTACATTCCTGATGGCACTGGGATACTAAAGTCACCCTTAATATCAGTAATTCCGCCGGTAATCATCTTGTTTTGTCGTTTACTAAAAAATGCAACTGTAGCGTATTCCAAAGGTTCGTTGGAATCTTTATCAATAACTTTTCCAGAAACAATAACTTCTTTTTGCTCAGGACGTTGCGCTTGGATATTCATCGAGAATACCAATACATAGATGGTTAGTAGTGTGTACTTCATATCGTTAATCGATTTTGGTATCGATTTAGAAGCAAAAGTAACTTTAGACTTGTGCCGTTTTGGTTAAATGTTTGTTAATTAAATAATATCAATAATTTTTTCGGGTGGTCTGCCAATAACCGCTTTGTTTCCATTGATTACTATTGGTCTCTCAATTAACTTAGGATTTTCAGCCATGGCTTTAATTATGTCTTTATCGGATAAGGACTTTCCCTTATAGTTTTCTTTCCAAATGGCTTCGTTTTTTCTAACAAGTTCAATAGGAGAAATGCCTAACATAGAAATGATGTTTTTTAAATCCTCCTCTGAAGGAATATCTTCTAGATATTTTACAACTTCAAATTCTTTCCCTGAATTTTCTAGTATTTCCAATCCGCAGCGAGATTTACGACACCTGTTGTTGTGATATATTTTTATCATAAGTGTATATTCAGTTCTTTAAGTTGTTCAACCAAAGTTTCAGGATCTTTAAAATTAATGCCATTTATGCCAATAGCTTTTGATGCTTCTACATTTCGAAGATTATCATCTATAAAAACGGACTTTTCTGGTTCAATGTTGAAACGCTTCAACGTTGTTTCATAAATTTCGGGAAACGGCTTTCGAGTCTTTTCCTCTCCTGATACTACAATGCCTTCAAACCAATGCAAGAAATCAAAACGCTCTAAAGCGATTGGGAAAGTTTCGTGGCTCCAGTTAGTAAGTGCAACAACTTTATAGTTGTTATTATTTACTAGGCTTTTAAGAACGTCTACAGTACCTTGTATACGTTCTCCTAGCATCTCAACCCACCGACCATAGTACATTCGGATTAATTCTTCGTGTTCAGGAAACATAGCAACACGTTCTTCTGTGGCTTTTGCGATTGGATATCCAGCATCTTGATTTTCGTTCCAATCCATAGTACATATTTCATCAAAGAACCATTTCATTTTTTCTCTATCTCCATTAAATACATCCAGATAAACATATTCAGGATTCCAATCGATAAGAACACCTCCAAGGTCGAAGATGACTGCATTAATATCTTTCATTTATAATTCGTTTGATTGTTCGTCTTTTTGCCCCATCATCATGAGATAAGCTTTCAAAAATTCTTCAATTTGTCCGTCCATGACTGCATCCACATTACCAGTTTCATGACCTGAACGTACATCTTTCACTAATTTGTATGGATGCATAACATAGTTTCGTATTTGGCTACCCCATTCAATCTTCATTTTACCAGCTTCAATATCCTCTCGTTGTGCCAATTGTTTCTGAAGCTCTATTTCGTATAGTTGAGAGCGTAACATTTGCATGGCACGATCTCTGTTATCATGTTGCGATCTAGTTTCAGAGCATTGAATCTGTATACCTGTAGGCTTATGATGCAGTTGTACTTTGGTTTCAACTTTATTAACGTTTTGTCCACCAGCTCCACTGGAACGCGCGGTTGTGATTTCGATATCTGCGGGATTGATATCTATTTCAATAGTGTCATCAACTAACGGATACACATATACTGAAGCAAAACTAGTATGACGCTTAGCATTACTATCAAAAGGAGAGATTCGCACCAACCGATGTACCCCATTTTCACCTTTCAACCAACCAAAGGCATAGTCACCATTTATTTCGATGGTCACCGTTTTTATACCTGCAACATCACCTTCTTGGTAATTGAGTTCTTTTACTTTAAAACCACTTTTTTCTGCATACATTAAATACATGCGCATGAGCATGCTTGCCCAATCGCAACTTTCTGTACCTCCTGCACCTGCGGTAATTTGTAATACAGCACTCATGCTATCGCCTTCTTCGGAGAGCATATTTTTGAACTCAAGATTTTCGATTAGAGTGACAGCTTTTGTAAAACGATTTTCAACATTTTCTGCTGTAGCCTCGCCTTCTTTGAAGAATTCATAGATAACTTCTAAGTCTTCTACTAAGGTCTTAGCTTCCTCATAATCTGTAATCCATTTTTTCTTACCTCGAAGGGATTGCATTACCAACTCTGCTGCTTTCGAGTCATTCCAGAAGTTTGGGTCGAAGGTTTGTTCTTCCTCATTCGCTATTTCAATGCGCTTAGCATCTACGTCAAAGATACCTCCTCAACGCGCCAAGGCGTTCTATAAGATCTTTAATTTGGTCTGATGTTATCATGTAGAATTGTTTTTAACAAAAATAGAATTTAAGTCACATAGAGAAAATTATTGTTGATATATTTTTTAGCTTTATCCATTAATTAATTCCAACCAAAATGAATACTCAAAAACTAGCCATTTTAGTGGCCTTTCTTATAATCTCTATTGAAGGTTTTTCTCAATATTCTACCAAAGATTACAAAGGTTTTTTCAACTTTACATACGATGAGTCTAAAGACAAAATAACTCTGGAGGTGGATAAGTTAGGCACCGAGTTTCTTTACGTAAACTCATTGGCTACTGGTGTTGGAAGTAATGATATTGGTTTAGACAGAGGTCAGTTAGGTAACGAACGTGTTGTAAAGTTCATTAAGGCAGGGAATAAGTTGCTTTTAGTGCAACCGAATCAAAATTTTCGCGCCAACACGTCAAATGAATTGGAACGTAAAAGCATAGAACAGGCATTTGCTAAATCTGTTCTTTTTGGATTTAAGATAGAAAGTCAATCAAATGGAATTTATAAAATAAACCTGACACCTTTCTTGATGCAAGACGCTCATGGTGTTGCTAATAGATTGAAAAGGGGTAAAGAAGGTAATTACGCCATAGATGCTTCCAAAAGTGCGTTATCATTGGAGCGTACTAAAGCTTTCCCTAAAAATGTAGAGTTTGAAGCTATGCTGACTTTTAAAGGACAGCCAACGGGTAGAAATTTAAGAAGTGTGACGCCAACAGCATCATTAGTAACGGTAACACAGCATCATTCATTTGTAGAGTTACCTGACAGTAATTACAAACCTCGTGAGTTCGATGTAAGAAGTGGTGCTATTTCTATGTCTTACATGGATTATGCAACACCTGTACAAGAACCCATAAAAAAACGCTATGTAGCACGTCATCGTTTGGAAAAGAAAAATCCTAATGCTCAAGTAAGCGAGGCAAAAGAGCCTATTATATATTATTTAGATCCAGGGACCCCGGAACCTGTACGCTCAGCATTATTAGAGGGTGGTCGTTGGTGGAATCAAGCTTACGAAGCAATTGGTTTTAAGAATGCGTTTCAAGTTAAAATGTTGCCTGCAGATGCTGACCCAATGGATGTGCGATATAATGTTATACAATGGGTGCACAGGAGCACAAGAGGATGGAGCTATGGAGGCAGTGTTATGGATCCGAGAACTGGAGAGATTATTAAAGGGCATGTAAGCTTAGGAAGCCTCAGGATTCGTCAAGATTTTTTAATAGCACAAGCGCTTTTAGATAAACCATTTGCTGAAAGAGACGATAATTATAAGCCAATGTTAGATATGGCATTGGCAAGAATTCGCCAGTTATCTGCTCACGAAATAGGTCATACAATTGGCTTCGCACATAATTTTGCCGCGAGCACTAGTAATAGGGCTTCAGTCATGGATTACCCGCATCCGCAAGTTAAGTTAACAAATAGGCAAATAGATTTAAGCGATGCGTATGCGACTGGAATAGGTGAGTGGGATAAGGTGACTGTGGCTTATAGTTATTCTGAATTCCCAGCAGGAACCAATGAAAAGAATGAATTGAATGAAATTTTAGAAGATGCTTATGCTAAAGGAATGCGCTTTATCACAGATTCTGATGCACGCGCCCAAGGAGGAGCTCATG
>CALDUJ010000028.1 GCA_937923735.1 uncultured Flavobacteriaceae bacterium
CAAAAGAATTATCGATAAGAAAAGACCGCGAAAATTTTGAAGTAAAATTTGATAATGCTTTAAGAAGCAAAAGAATAACTATCTACACGAAAAAGGCATGCAACCTATGCACTGAAACTAGACAACTACTAAATAGTAATAACATACCATTTACTGAATTAAGCATAGATAAAGACTCTACGAATCTTATAGGAATTGCAAAAGAATTCAAGAAATATAAGCTAATCGGTAAAGCTCTGACCCCAGTAATAAAAATAGAGGATTCTCTTTATACATCTTTAAAGACCAAACAAGATGTTATAGAGGCATTAAAAAATCATTATTAAATCTCTCGATTACTATCCCAAGCCTCAAGGTAATCTTTTACCTGCTTAACAAACTGTCCGCCTAAAGCACCATTTACAACACGATGATCGTAAGAATGAGACATAAACATCTTGTAGCGGATTCCGATAAAATCGCCTTCAGAAGTTTCGATAACCGCAGGTACTTTTCTTATAGCCCCTAAAGCCAAGATACCAACTTGTGGTTGATTGATAATTGGTGTACCCATGATACTCCCAAATGTACCAACATTAGTTACCGTATACGTACCATCTTGAATATCATCTGGTTTTAGCTTGTTATTTCTAGCACGTTCAGCTAAATCATTAACTTGTTTGGTCATTCCAACCAAATTTAATTGATCCGCACTTTTAATAACTGGCACAATAAGATTTCCATCAGGCAAAGCAGCCGCCATGCCTAAGTTTATATTTTTCTTTTTAACGATGCTATCACCTTGCACAGAAATATTCATCATCGGGAAATCGCGTAATGATTTTGCAACGGCTTCCATAAAGATTGGTGTAAACGTTAGTTTCTCACCTTCTCTTTTTTCAAAATCGCTTTTTACTTTGTTTCTCCAGTTCCAAATTTTGGTAACATCTGCTTCGATAAAGGATTGAACATGAGCAGATGTTTGTACAGAATCTACCATGTGTTTCGCCACCAATTTACCCATTCGTGTCATTTCGATGATTTCATCTTCACCACTAGATACTACCGGAGATTGAGGTATTGATTTAGCAACACCATTAGATTGTGATATTTCAACCTTTGTAGTCGGCTGAGGCGCTTCTACTTTGGCATATGATTTAGCACCTTTGTTTTCTATGTATGAAAGTATATCATTCTTAGTTACACGTCCTTCTTTTCCAGTTCCAGGAACTGCATCCAGTTCGTTCTGTCCGATACCTTCTTGTTTTGCTATATTTTTTACCAAGGGAGAATAAAACCTATCTCCATTAGAGACAATAGGAGCAACAGTTTCTTTTGCAACTGAAATAGTTTCAGCTACATGCTGAATAGCTGTAACAGGAGTCTCTTCATCTTGAGATATTACTTCTAAATTGGGAGTTACGTCTGCAATTGGAGTATCTCCATCAGTTTCAATAACTGCTATAATCTGTCCTACCTGAACAACATCATCTACATTGAATAACTTCTCCACTAAAACACCATCAACTTCGGATGGCACCTCGCTATCGACTTTATCTGTCGCAATCTCTAAGACAGCTTCATCCATCTCAATAGTATCACCTACTTCTTTGAGCCAACTTGTGATTGTTGCCTCAGCAACACTTTCACCCATTTTTGGAAGTTTTAATTCAAATTTTGCCATATCCGTAATATAACAGTTGATTTTTGGTTTGACTTTGCAAAATTAATAAAAAAACTGATTTACTATTGAATTTAATTCAATTATAATTTTCAACATCTCTTACCTCTCCTCTATTTTTTGCTCCGTTACTACCAATAATAAAGTTAGTATTTTTTGGTCTAATTTTTAAATTTCCTGATTTACTCTCGAAAGATGCTATTATTTGTTTGTAAGACATCTTATTTCCATCTAAAATCACCTCTTTAAATCCTGAATCATTATGAATTTCTTGCTTACTTTCCAGCAGAGGCATTATTTTACTTCCAACTTTTACTACGACATCGTAAAATAAATTTCTTCTAAAATGTTTTTTGTAGAATATCTGCATAGCCTCATAAAAACGTTTTCTATAAAAAATATCTTTAGGAGTGCTCTCTCCCTTAAAATGAATAATTGTATGACTTCCTATATAATAGTTACTGTATCCTTTCTTTAAAATCTTAAACGAAAAATCTATGTCCTCACCATACATAAAGTAATCTTCATCAAAGCCACCAATACCGTTATAAGTTTCTCTTTTTAATAGCATGAAAGCGCCAACCAAGACATCTACCTTACCTAAACTTAATTCGCTTACATGATTAGCATAATAAGAATCTCCAGATCCAAAAATTTTATTAATAGATACTCTAGGTGTAGGGATATTTCGTTTACTTTCTGGCAGATATTTACCGTTTCCATCAATTAGTCTACAACCAATAATTCCTAAATTCTCTATACTATCAGCAAAATTTAAAAGCTCTGTAAATGTATCTTCAGCTACCACAGTATCAGGGTTAAGTATGCATAAATACTCTCCTTTTGCTGCAGCTACACCTATATTATTACCTCTTGAAAAACCTGTGTTTTCCTTATTTTGAATAAGTTTAACCTCTGGAAACAGATCTCCAACCATCGAGCAACTATCATCAGATGAATTATTATCTACAACTATTATCTCCGCTTCAATATTACTCGTTGCAGCTTGAACACTTCTGAGGCATAACTCTAAGAAGTAGCGAACGTTATAATTGAGTATAATTATAGATAGCTTCAATGTACAACTAAGATTTTAGGGATATTTCAAATGGAATTCTGTTAACTATACTTCTTCCAAGTGTTATCTCGTCTGCATACTCTAATTCATCTCCAACTGATATTCCTCTTGCTATTGTAGAAGTAATTACTTGATAGTCTTGAATTTGTTTGTAAATATAAAAATTGGTTGTATCTCCTTCCATCGTAGAGCTCAACGCAAAAATCAGTTCTTTTATTTTTCCTTCTTTAACTTTAGAAATTAAAGATTCGATTGTGAGATTATTTGGGCCAATTCCATCCATTGGCGAAATCTTTCCGCCGAGAACATGGTATAGTCCTTTAAACGAGCTTGTACTTTCGATTGCCATGACATCTCTGACATCTTCTACAACACAGATAATTTCCTCATTTCGTCGTGGGTTGGCGCAGATTTCGCATATATCCGTATCACTAATGTTATGGCAACTTTTACAGAACTTTATGTCTCTTCTAACCGCTTGTAAAGCCTCAGCTAAATGAGATGTCTGTTCTTTGGGTTGTCTGAGTAAATGCAAAACTAACCTTAGAGCCGTCCTTTTACCAATACCAGGTAATTGAGACACTTCGTTAATTGCATTTTCAAGTAGTTTAGAAGAAAACTCCATAGGCTGCGAATTTAGTGAAATTTATATCGAATTCACATACCAAAAAGCCCAATATTATTGATATTGGGCTTTTTGGTATGTATTAAATTTGGTTAATTATTCCACCATAACTTTTTTCGTCAAAACCCCATTCACATTATTTATTCTTACAAAGTAGAGACCTGATGAATAATTATTTATGTCTATTTTAAATCCGTTGGAAAGACTCTGACCTACTTCAGAAAACAACAATTTACCCAGAGAATTAAAGACTTTTATAGTAACTTCATCATTCTTGTTCCATTTCAAGTTTATTTCATTAGAAGCTGGATTAGGATACACAGCTATTGTATCAAGCTCAAATTCATCATTACTAAGTGTTGGGTCAAAAGTGTCTGAAGCCCAAAGCCCTCTACCGTATGTCCCTGCATATATTTTTTTATCAACTTCGTTAACTTCAAGTTCGTTAACAATAACATTTGGCAAACTGTTACTAAATGGCTGCCATTGAGTAAATGTATTATCTATATAGTAAACACCATAATTCATTCCAACATACAATCCATCATTTCCATTATTCTGCCAAGCAAGTGCCAAGGCACTAAAATTTGGAAGGTTATTTTGGTAAGATGTCCATGTAGTACCACCATTTGTGGAGACGTAAACTTTGGCTGAAGCCGTAGTAGCGATTGCCACTTTATTTGGATCTGTTGGATGAATTGCAATCGAGTTAATACTTCCCGAAAATCCAGATAAAGTAGTCCAATTTGTAGCTCCGCCATCAGAGGTTTTGAATAGATTAGTTCCTCTAGCAGCAAACATTATATTGCTATTTGTTGGAGCTATTTTTAAGTGATTAAGATTCCCGCCTAAGTTTTGAGAAATAGCAGTCCAACTAGAGCCTCCATTTACAGACTTATACACTTGGTCATAACCGCTATATATTACATTGGATGTAATTGGGTCTTGTTCGAAAGGTGTTATCCAGTTACCGCTTTTTCCATCTGGAGATGATAATCCAAAATAACTAACACCGTTATTTGTGGTTTTGTATAAGGTTCCACCTTGACTAGTACCATACATTATACTACTATTATCCTTATCTACAAACGACTCCATTCCATCAGCACCTAACCAGTCTGTCCAGTTTCCAGAAGTATCCATAACCGATGTACCATTGTCTTGAGAACCTCCTGTTACTATTACTGGGCTTGTCTGGCTAATCCCGATTTTGTAGAATTGCCTAATTCCCAACCCATTTGTTAAATCTTCATAATAATTAGCATTAACTGTTCCTGTATTCCTGGCAACAAAAATTCCTCCGTCTGACCCAACATATAATTCATTTCCAACGAATTGCATAATATCTACATCAGCATGACAATAGCCTATCCCTTGTGCTGCTGCATTTTGAGGTACCCACTGAGATGTAATATCAAAACTCGACCCTCCGTTTACAGAGCGCCAAGTCAAAATTCCTGCAATGTGCACCTCATCAACATTGTCTGGATGTACTACAATATCCATATCTCTTGGTGCTTGTCCACGATTATCATTAGCAGTAGAGCTATAACCAAAATAATTATTGCTACCGTGATTAAGCTTATTAAATGTATCTCCACCATCAGTCGATACATGGAAGCCACCAAAAATACCTCCAGCAGCCTCGAGTACATAAACAACTTCTGCATCGGTATTAGTAGCATTTTCAGAAACCCCCAACATCAAAGGTCCACCAGCAAAACCTGTAACAGCTCCATCTTCGAATCCTTCTTCATATATGATACTCGCTCCATCTTCAATCGAAATATCGTCAATTGTTATTCCATATCCATAGTTAGCAGTACCTTCAAAAGCTATATAATAATCTGATGATTTATTTGGCAATGCCAATGATTCGTCTTGCCAAGAAGGTGTATTAGCTGTATAATGTGCTATTTCAGTCCATACACCTGCGCTAGATGTTCTATAAAAAACCTTAAGCTCATCTTGATCACCTTGCCAATCGGCTTGGGTAAAGGAAAAATTCAAAATTGGGTTAACAGTTCCAGAAATATCAATAGATGGCGACACTAATTTCGTTATTGGGGCACTATAACCATCTATTTGAAAATAGGCCATACCAATTCCAGTTTTTGGGGTTACCGAATTATTTCGATTACCAGGAGCATTGGTCCAATCATGCGAACCTGATCCATACTCTTGAGTCCAAGACCCTAGAGGTGGAGAAGATGAAGACGGGGTGAATTTAGTAAATGTAGTCCCTCCATCTATAGACTTAAAAAATGCATTTCCTGAAGCATAAATTGTATTAGTATTGCTAGGTTTAAATTCCAAATCATAACCATTCGTAGCATCTGGGTGAATTAAAGTCCAATTTGCTCCAGAATTAGTTGATTTAAAAAGTCCGCCTCCTTCTGAACTACAGTACATTTTAGATGTATTTGATGGGTCAATCAATATTTTATTGACGTTACCTCCTCCTATGTCTGCTAATTGATTCCATGTAGCTCCTGAATCTGTAGATTTAAAAATAACACCTGCTGAAGAACCCCAATAATAAATAGAAGAATTTGTTGGATCCATTGCTAAAGAATATACCACAATATTAGATAAATCATCAGTAAGCACTGTCCATGTTGTTCCTCCATCTGTTGTTCTCCAAACACCGCCTGTTTGACCTCCAACAATAATATGTTGAGGAACTCCAGTATTGACTGGTTCAATTGCAAAGGCAGTTATTCTTCCTACTCCAGGATTCCAACCTGAAGTCTGATTCCAAGACAAAGGCCCTAATTGTTGCCAATTACCAACGGTAGTTCTTGAATCTCCAAATTCTTGATTTAGGTAGTTGTTATAGCGCTCTAGTTCTCCATAATAAAAATCCGGTGTCTTAAGCATACCATTCGCATCCATCATTCTGATAGCATTGTACTCCCAACGCTTATATGGTTTATAACCTTTTCCGCGTTCAGTACCAAATTTTTCAAAGTGCTTTTCAGCCGCTGTTTGTATTTCTTGTACACTATAATTACCAGAAATAATCATCTCCTTATAGTCTTGAGATTGCATTACGAGACTCGTACAAAAAAAGAGAACTGTTAAGTATAATTTATTCATGATGGCTATTTTTAGTTTATGGATGGCTAATCTATATAATAACCGATGAATCAACAAATAACTTCGATGAAACGCATCAAAATTTATAAGATTTTGATGCATTATATATAACTAAACTTGTTCATCTACTATTATTTAGTTTACTTGGCGTTTATAAACAGGTTATTTATCAAAAAAAAGCAGGTTATATGTCACCTATTAGCATCATTATTCTCATTGCAGCATACTTTTCGGTTTTGATGCTGATATCGTATTTCACGGGAAAGAACGATAGCAATGACAATTTTTTTAAAGCAGGAAAACAGTCACCGTGGTATATTGTGGCCTTCGGAATGATTGGCGCTTCTTTATCTGGCGTGACCTTTATTTCAGTCCCAGGAATGATTGGTGGACAAGAATTCGCCTACATGCAAGGTGTTCTTGGTTTTTTTGTTGGTTATCTTTTTATTCTTTTCATTTTACTACCTATTTATTATAAACTTAATGTAACATCCATTTACCAATATTTAGAACAACGATTTGGTAAAGTAAGCTATAAAACAGGAGCTTTCTTTTTCTTATTGTCCCGTGTAACTGGAGCTTCTTTTAGGTTGTTTTTAGTAGCCCTTGCCATGCAGTATATTGTATTTGAAGAGCTTGGTGTCCCTTTTTGGTTAACGGTTGTAATATCTATTATATTGATTTGGGTATACACTAACAGAGGCGGCATAAAAACAATTGTTTGGACCGATACGATACAAACGCTCACGATGCTAACAGCCGTTGGTGTCGGTATTTATTTGATTAATGACAAAATGGATTGGTCTTATCTTGAAGCCATCCAATCTGATACATTTGCAGCTAAAAGCCAGATTTTCTTTTTTGACGACCCTAACGCCACCACTTATTTTTGGAAATACTTTTTAGGTGGTATTTTTATAACCATCGCCATGACTGGTCTTGACCAAGACATGATGCAAAAAAATCTCACCTGCAAAAATAAAAACGAATCGCAAAAGAATATGTTTTCGATGGCAACACTATTGGTAATCGTCAATTTTGCTTTTTTATCTCTTGGTGCTTTACTATTTATCTATGCTGAAAATTTTGGAGTCGATATTCCAGTACTAGATGGTAGAACAAGAACGGACTTGTTATTTCCTGAAATTGCTATGAATCAAGGGTTAGGAAAACCGCTTGCCATAACATTTATTATCGGTCTAATTGCCGCCGCTTACTCTAGTGCAGATAGTGCTTTAACATCTTTAACAACATCATTTTCAGTGGATTTCTTGAATATCGAAAAACTACCTTTTGATGCACAAAAACCACTTCGCAAGAAAGTACATATAGGGGTTTCAATCTTACTTATAATTGTTGTTATTGTATTCAATAATTTAGATGGAAATGTAGTTAGTAACTTATTTAAATTCGCAACATATACCTATGGACCATTACTAGGGCTTTTTTCTTTTGGAATAATGACTAATTATGGCATAAAAGACAAATATGCATGGATAGTCGCTATAATGTCTATTGTGCTAAGTTTTGTAATTACATCATTACCAGAAGGTATTATTGGAGCTTATAAATTTCATTGGGAGATACTTATAATTAATGGTCTCATAACTTTTATAGGGCTTTTTATTATAAGGAAAAAACCAGTAACCAACGCTCAAAATAGTATCAGTACTGATTCGTAGAAAGTAATACCAAGGTACAAGCTACCTCAACATCAATATTCTTCTGTTCTAACAATTTGTAGAATTCTGGATTTTCTGTCCCTGGATTAAAGATGACACGTTTTGGTTTCTGAGAAATAATGTAATCGTAGTAGGCCTTTTGTCTTTTTGGACTTAAGTACATGGTTACAGTATCTACATCGTCATAAGTAAGCATAGCAGTATCTATCTTAACTTCACCAATACTTCCTTCTTGAAACCCGTAAGCAACAACATCGTTCCCATGATTTAGCAACTTAACAACTGCCATATTTGAATATCTATCTGTTTTTAGCGAGGCTCCTACAACTAATGTTTTTTTGTTCATGTGTTAAAGTGATGTTAAGTAATGTTAAATAAAGTAACATGATATAAATATAGTCGTCTATCTATTATCAACCTAGTTTAATCAATCAAAAAAACCAATCAATCAAATGAAACAACTAATCACTGTTTGCGCTTTATTTTTTTCTATTCTATTAAGCGCGCAACCTGCAAAACGTACCGATTTAAAAACTGGCTCTGTTTCCGGAAGAGTATTAGACGCAACCCTCAACGAGCCCTTACCTTATGTAAATGTTATTATTAAGAATACTGCTGGAGAAACTATTACTGGTGGTATCACTATGGAAAACGGAACATTTAATGTAGACAAAATTCCCGAAGGCCTCAATATGGTAAGCATACAATATATAGGCTATAAAACCGAAACTAAGGAAGTAACTATCGGTAAAGGTAATTACAAAGTAAATTTGGGGGACATAAATCTTGTTGAAGCTGCAGAAGGTTTGGATGAAGTAACTGTCGTAGCAGAAGTAACCACTATTCAGCAAAAAGTTGACAGAAAAGTAATAAATATAGGTAAGGACCTTACAACTTCTGGACCAACAGCATCAGACATCATGAACAACCTTCCATCCGTAAACGTTGACCAGCAGACTGGTGCATTGAGTTTACGAGGAAACCAAAATGTACGTGTTATGGTGGACGGAAAGCTCTCTAACATTCCAGCAGCTCAATTGTTAAAACAAATACCTTCAAATTCCATAAAACAAATTGAGTTAATTACTAATCCATCTGCAAAGTACAATCCCGAAGGTATGAGCGGCATTATTAACATTATTCTACATAAAAACATTACTATAGGATTTAACGGAAATCTTAATGTTGGGTTAACTCAGGAAGTGGAACCTAAATTCAATAGTTCTATCGATATGAATTATAGGAACGGAAAATTCAATTTCTATGGTAGCTATGGAAATAATATAGCCAAGAACAGAAATTTTGGTAACATCTTCCGTCCTGGCGATGAATCTCAACAATTGTTCAGGTTCTTGGACAGTAACAAGTCACACTTACTAAAATTTGGAGTGGATTTTTATTTGAATGACAAAAACACGATTTCATTATTTACCAATCAGAATTTCTTTGATGGAGGCACCATTGGTACCACGGATGTGATTTTCCCATTAAACTCATCATTTAACAACAATCAGCGCTTCGAAAATGACAGCGAAAATGATTCCCAACAATATAACTTCAACTATAAGCTGGACTTTGATGAGGAGGGACATAATATTGAATTGGAAGTTGACCATAATGCTTTTGAAGGTTTTGCTGAGACAGATAACTTATTATTTGGAGCTGCAACCAGACCAAACTTTAATGAATTAACAGATACCGAAAGAGATAGAACAACCATAAATCTTGATTATGTAAATCCGTTAACGGAATCTGTAAAGCTAGAACTTGGACTAGAAGCTAGGTTGTTCGATAATATTATCGACTATACATCCGATGCACGTTCGCAAAATAGCGCTGGGGATTATATTCCTACAACTACAAATTTTGATTACAGCAGAGACATCTATTCGGCTTATGCAACATATGGGAAGAAACTGGAGAAGTGGTCTTATCAAGTAGGCTTGAGAGCAGAAAGTGTTCAAGTTGATGCCGTAGCAACAGAAACTGACCTCATCATAAATGAAGAGACAGTAGTTCCTTTTGAGAATGATTATTTTCAGGTGTATCCTTCAGCCTTTCTTACTTATAGCCCTTCTGAAAAGAATTCATATCAACTAAGTTATAGTCGACGAGTAGACCGTCCTGGTGTTGGACAAGTTAATCCGCTTCCGGAATGGAATACACCATTAATTTCTTCATTTGGGAATCAGCAACTGGAACCTCAATTCACAAACTCCATGGAGGTTAATTACACAAGAAAATTGGAAAAAGGAAGCATTACAGGAGGTGTTTTTTACAGAATCATTGAAGATGAAATAAACCGTGCTGTTTTTATTGACAGAACAAATCTAAACAGGATCATTCTTACTTACGACAACTTCAGTAATACTACTGCATATGGTATTGAGATATCTACAAACTACAGACCAACAAAGTGGTGGAGTATTAATGGAAGTTTTGATATGTTCTCTCAAACACAAAAAAGTATCTCTGAAACCCTGACAGTACCAACTGACGTTGCTACAGAAAATGACATTGCCGTAGAAACATTTAAAGTGGATAACCTCGCTTATAATTTCAGAATGTTTAACAATTTTAGAGTTAGTAAAAAATTAAGCTTGTCTGCATTTGGATTTTACCGAGGTAAGAACAAAAACATACAGTTTAATGTTGAACCCATGTATTTTGTTAATGTAGGAATGCGTTATAGTTTCTTAGAAGACAACAGAGCAACATTCAGTTTTAACTACAATGATATTTTCGACACCATGAGGTTTGGTTTTACAGGTGACAGACCATTTCCACAAGAAGGGGAATTCAACTGGGAAAGTAATACATGGAACGTAGCATTATCCTATAGATTTGGCGGTGGAAAATATCGTGCTAAATCTCGTAAAAGAAGAGATAATAATGAAAAACAAGGGAGCGGAGGCGTTTTCTAACAGTATAAACAATCTTAATAGTCAACATATAATAGTTGATGGTTAGTGTTAATGTATGGCTATTAATGGAAAGCCCCGACGATAAATGTCGGGGCTTTTAGTTTTATCATTCCGCACTTGATGCGGAATCTATTTGAATAAGAAGTTCATTTCATGAGATTCCCACTTTCATGGGAATTCGATATTACCATCGAATAATCACACTTCCCCAAGTAAACCCACTACCAAAAGCTGCTAACACAACAGTGTCTCCTTCTTTTACCTTACCTTGTTCCCATGCTTCAGTCAAAGCAATTGGTATGGAAGCAGCTGTTGTATTACCGTATTTCATGATATTATTAAAAACTTGGTCATCACTCAAATCAAACTTCTTTTGGATGAATTGTGCAATACGCAGATTAGCTTGATGTGGGATTAGCATATCAATCTCATCCTTTTGCAATCCGTTTGCTGCTAGGCCTTCTAAAATTACTTGGCTAAACCTTACAACAGCGTTCTTGAATACAAATTGCCCGTTCATATAAGGA
>CALDUJ010000029.1 GCA_937923735.1 uncultured Flavobacteriaceae bacterium
TAAGGAAACAGTTTTTGAGAAAAGTGATTTTTTTGGATTCTTTGGGACTTTAAAGTATGATAGCTACGACAACAAATACTTTCCAACAAAAGGAGTGTATTTTAATGGAGATTTTCATTGGTATATATCTTCTTCAGATTATAATAACAGTTTTCAACCATTCTCTTATGCCAAAGCAGATTTGGGGTATGCTTTTAAATTAAATGATGCTTTTTCTATAAACATAATGACTCAAGGAGGCTTTGAGTTTGATGCCAGCCAAAATAGCTCTTTAGATTTTGCTTTAGGGGGTTATGGCACTAACCTCATAAACAATTACATTCCATTTCTAGGCTATGATTATATCTCAATACCAGGAGACAGTTTTGTAAAAGGAAGTATTAAATTGGATTACGAAATCTTTAAAAAGAACCATATTAACTTTATCGCGAATTATGCTAATGTAGCCGACAACATATTTGATGATGGTGAGTGGCTTACCACACCAGACTTTAGTGGCTACGGAATCGGATACTCTTTAGAAACTTTTTTAGGACCTATCGAAGCTAAATATACTTGGTCTCCAGAAACCAGTGAAGGCAAATGGTTTTTCAACTTAGGGTTTTGGTTTTAGATTCTGTTTTTGCATTGGTTTTTTTACGATATTTGTGTAGATGACACTCCAATGGCCAGAATTACTGATTCTATTACATTTTCTTATCAAGAGAAATCCTGAATAAGACACACTTTATTTTTCAGTAAATAAAGTATAACTTATTAAAAATTCAACATATGCCATTTTATCATAAATTAGGAAATATTCCTCATAAGCGCCACACGCAATTTAGAAAACCTGACGGAAACCTGTATTACGAACAGTTATTTGGCACTATTGGTTTTGACGGTATGTCAAGCAATTTGTACCATCTTCATAGGCCAACGCAAGTAAAAGAAATTAAAAACCAATATAGTGTAGCTCCCAAAATTGCGAAAGCAAATAATATGCATTCGTATCGAATGAAAGGCTTTCAAGTAAAACCTGAAAACGATTATCTTAAAAGTAGAAAAGCAGTTTTAACAAACTCAGATTGCACCATTATTTTGGCAGCACCAAAACAGTCCCAAACAGATTATTTTTATAAAAACACTGATGCAGATGAATTAATTTTCATACATAAAGGGTCTGGGAAATTGCGTACCCATATGGGTAATCTCGATTTTAAATATGGTGATTATCTTCTAGTCCCTCGCGGAATTATTTACAAAATAGAATTTAACACAGAGGATAACAGATTATTTATTGTAGAATCTCGCAGGCCAATTTACACACCAAAACGCTATCGTAATTGGTTTGGGCAATTACTGGAGCATTCACCATTTTGTGAACGCGATTTACGACATCCACATGAAATAGAAAGTCATGATGAAAAAGGAGACTTTTTAATTAAAGTCAAGAAGCAAGACGACATTTTTGACATGGTTTATGCGACCCATCCTTTTGATGTAGTCGGGTATGACGGCTATAATTATCCGTATGCCTTTTCGATTCATGATTTCGAACCTATTACAGGAAGAATACATCAACCACCACCTGTGCACCAAACTTTTGAAACTGATGCCTTTGTAGTCTGCAGTTTTGTACCAAGAAAATACGATTATCATCCTGAAAGCATACCAGCTCCATATAACCATAGTAATATTGATAGTGACGAAGTTATTTATTATGTAGATGGTGATTTTATGAGTAGAAATGATATTGCACCTGGGCATATATCTTTACACCCGGCAGGTATACCTCATGGTCCGCATCCTGGGGCAACAGAACGTAGTATTGGACAAACAGAAACGGAGGAATTAGCTGTTATGGTAGACACATTTAAACCATTACAGGTAACCGAAGAAGGTTTGGCAATTACAGATGGAAGTTATCATAAATCTTGGTTAGAATAATATGATGAACTACAGAAAAGATATCACTCCTCACTTACGAGCTATGTGGTAATGTTGTTTTAATGTATTAAGAAAGCATCTCAACAACATTAATAATTCGTTTACAAAACAATCACATCATGAGTAAAGAAATAAAATCAGTCGATTACGGACTAGAAAAAATATTTGAAGGAGCGCAAGACTTCCTTCCCCTTTTAGGAACAGATTATGTAGAGTTTTACGTTGGTAACGCAAAACAATCTGCACACTTTTATAAAACAGCATTCGGATTTCAATCGCATGCCTATCGAGGATTAGAAACTGGGGCAACAGACTCCGTAAGTTATGTATTAACTCAAGATAAAATCAAGTTAATGCTAACAACCCCCTTAAACAGTAAATCACCCATAAACGACCATATTGTAAAACATGGAGATGGGGTAAAAATAGTAGCGCTTTGGGTTGAAGATGCAAGACAAGCTTACAAAGAAACAACGTCTCGAGGCGCAAAATCCTATATGGAGCCAATCGTTGAAAAAGATGAACATGGAGAAGTTGTCCGTGCAGGAATCTATACATATGGAGAAACAGTGCACATGTTTGTCGAGCGAAAAAATTACAGCGGCGCATTCTTACCAGGATTCCAAAAATGGGAATCCGATTATAATCCGCCAGCAGCAGGTTTAAAGTATATTGACCATATGGTTGGTAATGTGGGTTGGAATCAAATGAACGTCTGGGTAAAATGGTACGAAGATGTTATGGGTTTTGAAAACTTCTTATCGTTTGATGACAAACAAATTCATACGGAATACTCTGCTTTAATGAGTAAAGTAATGTCTAATGGAAACGGTAGAATTAAATTTCCAATAAACGAACCAGCAGAGGGTAAAAAGCGTTCTCAAATTGAAGAGTATTTAGATTTTTACGAAGGTGCAGGTGTCCAGCATATAGCCGTTGCAACAGATGACATCATTAAAACGGTGTCTCAATTACGCTCTAACGGCGTGGAATTTTTATCAACACCTCCAGAAGAGTATTACAGAGCTGTTCCTGGACGTTTAGAAGAATTTAGTCACGAATTACGTGAAGACATCGAAAAACTTAAAGGTTTAGGGATTATGATTGATGCCGATGAGGAAGGCTATTTATTACAAATTTTCACAAAACCTGTAGAAGACAGACCAACGTTATTCTTTGAGATTATACAACGTATGGGAGCTAGAGGGTTTGGTGCTGGGAATTTCAAAGCTTTATTCGAGAGTATTGAGCGTGAGCAGGAAAAACGAGGAACATTATAACAAAACCTTAACGCAACCGTTATCTAAAAACTCCGTCTATATAATGATGGAGTTTTTAGCTTTTAGTACTTTTGGTATAGTAATTGTCTTTAGTACTATAAGACAACCAAATCCCGATGTAAACTCGAGGATATAATAATACATTTATGAACAAGATACTACTTATATGCTTTTCGTTACTTATGATGGCGAACACCTTTCCCCAAGAGGTAGTTGAGCAAGGACAAAGTGAGGCTACAAAGCCCATTACAAATAAAGAGTCCTCCTTTAAGGCTGGAGAATGGTTTAAATTTAAAATGAGCTATAGCGGCTTTCTTAAAGCCGGTGAAGCAACTTTGCAGGTAAAAGACGATGTTATTAACGGTAAACCCGTTTTTCATGTCGTTGGCAAAGGCAAGACTACAGGTGCCATCAGATGGTTTTTTAAGGTAAAAGATCGCTACGAAAGTTATTTTGATAAAGACAAAATCATCCCATATAAGTTTATAAGAGATATTGATGAAGGTGGACATACAAAAAAAATTCATATAGACTTTGATCAAGAAAATCAGAAAGCACATGTCAATAATTTAAAGCATAAAACGAAGAAAGTTGTTGACACCAAGCCTAATATTCAGGACATGATGTCCACGTTTTACTATCTAAGAAATAAGCTGGATACCGAAAACCTTAAGATTGGTGATGAAATACAACTAGATATGTTTTTCGACCTAGAAAACTATGGTTTTAAACTAAAGTACTTAGGAAAAGAAGATTTAAATACAGAATTTGGGAAAGTTGCCACCCTAAAATTTAGACCTTATGTTATGGCAGGTCGTGTTTTTAAGGAAGAAGAAAGTTTAACGCTTTGGGTATCAAATGACCTAAATAAAATACCTTTACGTATCAAAGCGGATTTAGCCGTAGGATCATTACGTGCAGATTTAGAAGCTTTTAAAGGATTAAAACATCCATTCAAAATAATTTTTGATAATTAAACATGTCTGACCAACCAAATTACGACGGCCTTTTAAAGAAATTACAAGCTAAATATGACGCCCAGAGTGAAGACACAGAAAACTATCTGGAAGGTCTTCTTTATGGTAAATCCATAACATATTGGGATTATATTAATACGGATGCGCTTTTAAGTCTACAGATTCAGCGAACCGATTTTCCTGATGAAATGGTGTTTATTGCCTATCACCAAATAAATGAGTTGCTATTTAAAATGATTCTTCATGAAATTTCTCAAGTAGCAAAAAAAGAAGATTTAGATGTTGCTTTCTTTGAGAGTAAGGTAATGCGTATTAGTCGTTATTTCGATATGTTAACGACATCCTTCAATATTATGCGTGAAGGTATGGATCCTGAACAGTATAATAAGTTTAGACATACATTAACACCCGCTAGTGGTTTCCAGAGTGCGCAATATAGATTGATAGAATTTGCTTCTACTGAATTAATTAATCTTATTGATGTCAGATTTCGAAAGACCATAGATAGAGACACCCCTTTCGAGCATGCACTCGAGCATTTGTACTGGCAAGCTGCAGGAAAAGATTTTAAAACAGGTGAAAAGTCCTCTTTATTAACCAATTTCGAAAATCGGTATAAAGAAGAATTTATCACTTTTATGAAAGTTTATAACAACAAAAACCTTTGGTCACGTTTTAAAGAATTGCCAGAGGAAGACCAAAAAAACGAGAGCCTAATAGCTGCGATGCGACATTATGACTACACGGTTAACATCACTTGGGTAATGGCACATTATAGCGCTGCAGTTCATTATATTTTAGGTCCAGATGGAGATGGAGAAGCTACAGGTGGAAGCGACTGGCAAAAATATATGCACCCCAAATACCAACGTAGAATTTTCTTCCCAGAACTATGGACTAAAGAAGAACAAGACAATTGGGGAATGGATGTATAGTGCTAAATCTCTTCAGAATATTTTAAAACCTCGTTTTTTTCCCGATATTTGATGCGCTCAAGAAAAATGACTGTGAAAACAAGGAATTGAGCATGCCTTAAACAAAATAAATTTACACTTTGAAAAAGCTATTAATCTTCTGCATAATAGTTATCGGTATTGCATCTTGTAAAAAAGAAGCGAGACCTATCGAAGTTCCTGTCACTAGTTTTGTCGAGCCTGTAGTAGTTCCGAATATAGAATATGGTTTTGATTTAAATGACTTTAGTGTCGTAAAAGACACTGTTAGAGATGGTGATAGTTTTGGGCAAATCCTCTTCAATAACAATGTTAGTTATGCCAAGATAGCTGAGATAGCTGAAAAAATTAAGGATACTTTTGATGTACGCCGGATTAATAAAAACAAGCCTTATACTATTCTTAAATCTGAAGATTCTTTAGAGCAGGCTGAAGTTTTTATTTATCAAAAAGGCAAGATAGACTATGTTGTTGTTGATCTCAGGGATTCCATAAATGCTTATACAAGCCAACTTCCTGTAAAGTATGTTGAACGAGAAGTCACAGGTGAAATTGCTCCCAATTCAAATATCTCGTTAGCTCTAGAAGAACAAGGTATAAGCCCGATTCTTGCTTATGAAATGTCAGATATTTATGCATGGACTATAGATTTTAATAGACTTCAAGCTGGAGATAGATTCAAGGTCATTTATACCGAAAAATTTATAGATGATACCATTTACGCTGGTATCGACAATATTAAAGCTGCATATTTCGAACACAATACCGAACCTTTTTATGCTTTTGAGTTTGAAACAGACAGTGTAAAAGGCCTAAAAGATTATTTTAGTGAAGATGCTAAGAATTTACGACGTGCATTTTTAAAAGCACCAGTAGAATATAGACGCATCTCTTCTAGGTATAACTTAAGAAGACGAATAGCATTATATGGTAATCGTGTAAGGCCTCATAAAGGCACTGATTTTTCTGCAAAAGTAGGCACTCCAATTAGAGCAACTGCAAACGGAACTGTTATTGAGTCTCGTAGAAAAGGAGGAAACGGTAATTATGTAAAAATTAAGCATAATTCAACTTACTCTACACAATACCTTCATATGTCCAAGCGTAAATCCAAAGTGGGCGATTTCGTAAAACAAGGAGATGTCATTGGATGGGTAGGTATGACCGGAAATACTTCTGGACCACATGTATGTTATCGTTTTTGGAAAAATGGTAGACAAGTAGATCCTTTTAAACAAAAACTACCAGAAGCAGAACCTATTTCCGATAGTTTAAAGACAAAGTATTTAGAATTTATCAAGCCTTTGAGAGCGCAACTAGATAGTGTTCAATTTAAGGCAAAAACGCTCGAAACTTTTGTTAACGAGAAACAAACCATACAAGCAGAATAATTTAATGGCATTACCGACAATCAACCCGACTACAACTAGGGCTTGGAAACTTCTTGAAAATCATTTCGAGACTATAAAAAGCACTCATATGAAAGATATGTTTGCCAAAGACAACAATAGAGCAAACTCATTTTCCATAAAATGGGAGGATTTTTATGTAGACGCCTCGAAGAATAGAATTGATGAAAAAGGAATGAACCTTCTTTTTGAATTAGCTGAAGAGGTAAATCTTAAAGATGCTATTTCTAAATACTTCCAGGGTGACTTAATTAACCAAACCGAAAATAGAGCGGTACTTCATACCGCATTAAGAGCTCCAAAAACAGCTAAAGTTTTTGTAGATGGGGAGAATATAGTTCCAGAAATTCATGACGTCAAAGAAAAAATCGAAGCCTTTACTAATGATATCGTCAATGGAAATCGTAAAAGCCACACCAATAAACCGTTTACAGATATTGTAAATATTGGCATTGGAGGATCCGACCTAGGTCCTGCAATGGTTGTAGATTCATTACAGTATTACAAAAATCATTTGAACACACATTTTGTTTCTAACGTAGACGGTGATTACGTAAACGAAATAATTAAAAACCTAAACCCAGAAACAACACTTTTTGTCATTGTTTCTAAAACTTTCACAACTCAAGAAACCTTATCAAACGCTAATACCATTAGAGAGTGGTTCTTGAAATCCGCTTCAAAAGAAGACATTGCTAAACATTTTGTAGCCGTGTCTACCAATATTGAAAAGGTAAAAGAATTTGGTATTGATGAGAACAATATTTTCCCTATGTGGAATTGGGTTGGTGGCCGTTTTTCGCTCTGGAGTGCTGTCGGACTAACCATCAGTCTATCTGTTGGTTATAAAAACTTTGAAGCGCTTTTAGAAGGTGCTAACCAAATGGATGAGCATTTTAAAACAGCCAATTTTGAAAATAATATCCCTGTCGTATTAGCACTTTTAAGTGTATGGTATAATAATTTCTTTAATGCCGAAAGCGAAGCTATCATTCCATATACGCAATACCTTAATCAGTTTGCTACGTATTTGCAACAGGGTATTATGGAAAGTAATGGTAAAAGTGTGGATAGAGCAGGAAACCCAATAAAATACCAAACGGGTACCATTATATGGGGAGAACCTGGGACTAATTCACAGCATGCCTTTTTTCAACTAATACATCAGGGTACCAAGCTAATCCCTACGGATTTTATTGGTTTTAAAGAAAGTTTACATGGTAATGAAGACCATCATAATAAACTCATCTCAAACTTTATTGCTCAGACGGAAGCTTTAATGAATGGCAAAACCGAAGAAGAAGCCAAAAAAGAACTAGCAGATAAAAACCTTTCTGAGCAGGAGATAAATAGTTTAGCTCCATTCAAAGTATTTACTGGAAACAAGCCAACAAATACCATCTTTATTAAAAAATTATCCCCTAATAGTTTGGGGAAACTCATTGCTATGTATGAGCATAAAATATTTGTTCAAGGTGTCATTTGGAATATATTTAGTTACGACCAATGGGGGGTAGAGCTTGGTAAACAATTAGCTACTGATATTTTAAATGAGTTGAGTGGTAACGCTTCCAAACCTCATGATTCTTCAACACAAAATCTTATTAACTATTATAAATCTTAATAACTAGGCAAAATTGTTAAGAATTTTCATTTGCGAAAACCTTATAGTTCTTGTATTAGTTTTATTTTTGTCGTGTTAAGTTTTCCTTAACATTAACTTAAAATACGCCTTGTAAAAAAGGTTCATTTTTGCACAAAATTCAAACTAATCACAATTACTTAAAATGAAGAAAATTACCAAAATTGCTCTGGTGTCATTTATTCTATTAGGAACTGTTTCTGTATTTGCTCAAAATACTGTTACAGGGACAATATTTGACTCAGACTTAAATTCGCCGCTACCAGGTGCCACAGTTATAGAGAAAGGCACAACTAATGGAGCATCAACTGATTTTGATGGGAATTTTAGCTTAACCACAACAAATAGCTCTGGTGAACTAGAGATTTCTTATGTTGGCTATACCACTCAAACAGTACCGTTTACAGCTGGCCAAAGTATTGGGCAGGTTAATTTAGAATCTAGTGAGTTCGGCTTGCAAGAAGTACAGATTATTGCCTCTGTGGCAGTCGACAGAAAAACACCTGTTGCTGTATCAACAATCAGATCTTCAGATATCGAACTTAAACTCGGAACTCAAGAATTTCCTGAAGTATTAAAATCTACGCCTGGTGTTTATGCTACCAAACAAGGTGGTGGGTACGGAGATGGTCGTATTAACTTACGTGGTTTTAACTCAGAGAATGTTGCTGTTATGATTAACGGTGTTCCTGTAAACGACATGGAAAATGGTCGTGTATTTTGGAGTAACTGGGCTGGACTCGGTGATGTCACCAGTTCTATGCAAGTACAAAGAGGTCTTGGGGCTGCTAAGGTAGCTGTACCTTCTGTAGGAGGAACAATTAACATCATCTCTAAAACAACCGATGTTGAAGCTGGAGGGAATCTTTACACAACATTAGGTAACGATGGTTTTCAAAAGTTTGGATTTACTTATTCGACTGGATTAATGGATAATGGTCTTGCTGCTACAGTATCAGCATCAAAAACCGATGGAGATGGTTTTGTTGATGGCACACAGTTTAATGCTGTTTCTTATTTCATCAACGTATCTAAGCAACTAAACGATAATCACAAGTTAGCTTTAACTGCTTTCGGTGCTAAACAACGTCACGGACAGAGACAAAATAGACATGCTATTGAAACGTTTAGAAAGGCTGATAGAGGCATTAAATTCAACTCTGATTGGGGCTACAGAAATGGTCAGATTCTTTTTCAAGAAGACAACTTTTACCACAAACCTCAAATTTCTTTAAATCACTACTGGACTATTGACGAAAAATCTACCTTATCGACTGCGGCATACGTATCGTTTGGCTCTGGTGGAGGAGGCGGCTTCCGTGGTACTAACAAATTTGGTTTTGACCCATCAACTGGTTTAGGAGACTATAGAGATGGTTTATTTGGACCGATTGATTTTGATAAAATTGCTGAAGAAAACGAAGCGCTTGGCGTTAATGGATCGGAAACAATCTTAAGGGCATCGCGTAATGATCACAAATGGTACGGTGTTTTATCAACTTATAAAACAGATTTATCTGATGAGCTTGTACTTTTAGCAGGTGTTGACTTTAGATATTATAGAGGTATCCACTTTCAAGAAGTGACTGACTTATTAGGAGGTCAGTACTTCCTTGACGATAATGATGTTAATAATCCTAACAGACAGACTCAAGTCGGTGATAAAGTAAACTACAACAACGACGGTATTGTAAACTGGATTGGTGGATTTGGGCAGTTAGAATATTCCAAAGACAAATTAGCTGCTTTCGTTTCTTTAGCGGCATCAAACACTGGCTACAAACGTGTGGATTTCTTTAACTATTTGGATTCTGATCCATTACAAACAACAGGCACCTCAAACTTCTTTGGTTTTGGTGCTAAAGGTGGTGCCAACTATAATATTGATGACAACCACAATGTGTTTGCTAACCTAGGGTATTTTGAAAAAGCACCTTTCTTCAGAGCGGTTTATCCAAGATTTAATAATGAAGATATTAATGATACTGCTGAAAATCAAAAGATTTCAAGTTTTGAGTTAGGCTATGGTTATAGAGGAGAAAAATTATCTGCGAACATTAATGTATATCATACAACTTGGAATGACAGAACTGAATTTGCATCTTTCCAAACGCAAAGTGGAGAGTTAGCATTTGCCAATATCTTAGGTGTAAATGCAATCCACAAAGGAATTGAAATAGATTTTGTATACCGCCCTTGGGATGACTTAAGGTTAACAGGTATGGCATCGATAGGAGACTGGAGATGGGATAATAATGTAGAGGGTGTAGAAATCAGAGATGAAGAGCAAAACCTAGTAGATACTGTAGATATTATCATCAAAGATTTAAAAGTTGGTGATGCTGCTCAAACGACGTTCGCTCTTGGTGCGAACTATGATGTAGGACCAAAAACATCATTAACAGTAGACTATAACTATTTTGCAGATTTATATTCTGACTTCGACCCAAGTGATAGAGGTACAGCTGGTCCTCAAGCATGGGAGGTTCCTGCTTACGGAATTTTTGATACCGCTGCACGACATAGCTTTAAGTTTGGTAACTTTGATGCTACATTAACAGCTAGAATGAATAATATATTTAATACAGAATATATTGCTGATTCTCAAGACCGTGATGGGACTGCGCAAGGGGCTAGGGTGTTTTACGGATTTGGACGTACATTTAGTGTAGGCGCAAAACTTAATTTTTAAAAAAATAGATATGAAAAAAATAATTTATTTACTCGCTTTTATGGGCGCTATATTTACGAGTTGCGACCCATTGGAAGATATCAATGCAGAAATTGACGCTATCCCAGATGCTCCAAACGTTGGTGCATTTGAATATACCTTAACAGATGAAGACTACGATGCCTTAGAACTTGGTTTTGGGAGTTTTGATTCTGAACAACAAGCTAAGGATTTAATTCCTGGATTACTTTCAGACATTTATTCTTTATACGGTCAAGGTTCTTCTGTGTTGGTAAACTACAACTTGTTTATAGGTGCAGCAGAAGGTGTAAGTGATTTTACAGGGTCTGATGTGTATTCATTTAGTAATTCTGATTATGCACTCACAGGGAGTGATGCTTTTGGATTTTATCCAGATGTTGATGCTACGGACGAAATACCAACAGTATTAGATGCAGCCATCGCTGCTCCAACAGAAGGCCAGATTGTACTAGCGCAATATGATCAATATACAGAAGTCCCAGAAGTAGGATTAGCCAACGTAGTATTCTACGACTTTGCTGCTGGTTTCGAAGGTTGGTCTATCGTTGAAGAATCTGGTGCTGATAATGTATGGACAGAGCAACCTGGAAATGTAAGAGCTAATGGTTTCTTTGGTGATCAATTTGCAAATGTAGAATGGTTAGTATCCCCATCTGTTGATTTAGGTGGTGAGGAAAATCTTAAGTTTCAAATTACTCAAGAACTTGATTTTGTTGGAGACCCTTCATTAGTTAAAATATTAGTTTCTACAGATTATACAGGAGATGTGTTAACTGCGACTTGGGATGAAATTACGTTAGCCATGCCTGCGACAGGAGATATGGCTCCTTCTGAAGATTATGATTTTTCGGCATACGATGGCGAAACAATTAACATAGCTTTAAAATATACGTCTATAGCAGACGACCCAGCTACAGTTGGCGTTGATGAAGGCGATGCAGCGCGATGGAGAATCGAAAGCATAGCAATAAAAACTTTAGGTGCAACTGGAGATACAGATTCTAAAGGAGAGTACTTCATGTATTCCGGCGGTTCATGGGAGGCTTCAGATGATGTTTATTATTTGAGCTCTGCTGATTACGATAGTATGGGAGAAGAATTTGGTCAGCCAGGGCGATTCGATAACTTTAGTAGTTCTGTTCCTGCAGCAGATTACCTAGATACTTTCCTAGGTATAAAGTATCCATATGCGCAAGAAGAAGATGAAATATTTGTTATTTACAAATACTTCTCAAGCAATAGTGGATTGGGTACCAGAGGAAATCAATATACATTTACGAATGGATTATGGACAGCTCACGAATCAACTATTGAAACCTCGCTTCAGTTTGGTTTTGATAATGGTGTTTGGGTACCGGATAATACCATTAGATATACTATCGTACAATCAGATTATGATTATATCGAGACAAATTATGCAGCAACTGATGGTTTCGTAGATGCTGTATCTAGTATGGCAAATTTCGGAAACTTTGACAGAAGACCTTCTAACAATGCTTATTGGAGTAATGAAATGATTTTAACAGTATTTTCAGATCTATTAGACAATGTTATTGCTGCTGGAGCGGCAGATGGTCAAAAATATGTAATTACAGTTGATATTTATGACGGCTCTAGCGGAACAGAAGACTTTTCCTTGATTAAAGAAGGTGGAGAATGGGCATATCAAGAATAATATATTAGCGAAATATATAAACCGCCTAGTATCTAGGCGGTTTTTTTATGCTCAAAATCCTTATTTTTGTATAACCAATTAAAATTCACGTACCATGTATGATATTGTAAAAATTCTTCACTCTTATTGGGCATATTTAGTGCTTTTGGTTTTAGCATTAGCTTCAATTAATGCCCTCATCAAGTTTTTTGGTAAAAAAGAGTTTCATGCCAAGGATTTCAGAATCAGCTTATTTACTTTAATAGTATCTCACATACAGTTATTACTTGGTTTACTACTCTATTTTGTGTCTCCAAGGTTACAAATGTGGTCTGAAAGTGGCGTGGGAGGTATTATGAAGGATTCTGTAAATCGCTTATACTTAGTTGAGCATCCACTAATCAATATAATTGCGGTTGCACTAATAACTATCGGTTATAGCAAACATAAAAAGAAACTCACATCAACTCCTAAATTCAAGATGCTAGCCATCTTTTATACAATAGCACTGGTATTATACTTGTCAAGAATCCCCTGGGATGTATGGCCAAATTAAAACAAAAAAGAGATGCTCACAAGCATCTCTTTTTTGTTTTTGATAATCATAAGACTCATACATTATTTTACCTCTTTTATAATGTGAATGTAGACTGGGAAATGATCACTAAAACCATCAGTAAACCCACCATCTGCAAAACTTCTTAAAGGATAACCTTTGTAACGTCCTTTCTTATTTGTGAGGTAGTGTTTATTAAAAATCCCAGCTTTATAAAATCTATAAGAGTAATAATCTTTTTCCAACAATGGTTGCGTAAATAATATCTGATCAAAAAGACTCCAAACATCTCTGTAGGCATTACTTCCTAATCCATTTTTAGCTAATTCCTCCATGGGGTTGTATATGCCCTTGAGGTCTACATTTTTCTTTTTCCGCTTAGCCTTGAGTACATCCTTCACGCTGGCATTAGTAGGGTCGTCATTAAGGTCGCCCATAGTAAATATCTTTGCATATGGATTGTTTACCTGAAGAGAGTCTATAATATGCTTATTTAATTTAGCAGCAGCAACACGTTTTGGTCTACTTCTAGCCTCACCTCCTCTTCTAGAAGGCCAATGATTTACTATAAAATGCATTGATTCTCCATCAAACTTTCCACTTACCAATAATTGATCTCTAGTGTAAATTCGTTCTTTGGTAGTATCATCATAAATCTTTAATTCATGCTTACTGCTATTTTGTGGTTGGAATATAGATTTTTGATACAACAAGGCAACATCGATTCCTCGAGCATCTGGAGAATCAAAATGTACAATGCCATAATCCTTAGAAAGCAGTAAGGGGTGATTCACCAAATCTTCTAATACGTCTCTGTTCTCAATTTCTGAAACTCCAATAACAGCAGGCGTATTTTTTGTAAAATCCGAACCTATATCAGCAATTACTCTAGCCATATTATGGACTTTCTTTTTATAGATTTCACCCACATTGACTTTCATTTCCATAATCGGACTAGCCTCATCAAATTTATTAGGATCATTGATGGTATCAAACAAATTCTCAAGATTATAAAAAGCAATGGTATGTACTTTAAACTTCTTCTTTTCTTGAGCATATCCTACAAAGAAAAACAGGGTAAAAACAAGCAAAACAGATGATTTCAAAACTCTCATTAGGCTAATATTATGTTTCTGTTACTACATATGCAAATCTTAAGCCAAAAGTAGATATTTATAATAAAAAACGTAAATTTGGAGGTCTTAAATTAGCTTCAATTTAAGGCAAAAAACTAACTTTTAAACTGAATATGAAAAAACGCTGTTTTGTTTTCTTGTTTGCAATTTTTTTTGTGACCCTCTCTTATGCACAAGACACCTTAATTAAGGGAAGTGTACTCGACGGTGTTACCAACGAACCCATTCCCGATGTTACCATAACCATAGAAGAAACCGATCAATCTGTACAAACCGATGCTCTAGGGACATTCATGTTTTCATCTAATGTGCCTCTCGGTGAACAAGTGCTGAGGATTTCTAAAATCGGTTATCTAACCAAAAGATATCCAATAGTGGTAAATGAAGGTAAAACTGTTGATATTACGGATATGACATTAGATATTGATGTTAGTGATCAGGTTGACCTCTTCACGGTAACTTTATCTGATGACGAGCTAAATAATGATGCTAGTGGCGCTGATAATATTTCCGGTCTGTTACAATCATCTAGAGATGTATTTCAGAGAACTGCTGCCTTCGAGTTTAGCGCTTCTTTTTTTAGAGTTAGGGGTCTGGATTCGGATAATGGTTCAGTGTTGATTAACGGGATTGAAATGAACAAGGTTTACAATGGTCGCCCTCAATGGAGCAATTGGGGTGGATTAAATGATGTCGTTCGTAATCAAGAATTAACAGTAGGATTAACCCCGTCAAATTATAATTTTGGAGGAATTCTTGGAACAACTAATATAAATACTAGAGCGTCTAATTATAGAGAAGGTGGTCAAGTTACTTACTCTTCCTCCAACAGAAGCTATACAAACCGATTAATGGCCAGCTACTCATCCGGCTTAATGAAAGACGGTTGGGCATATAGTATTATGGCATCAAGACGATTCGGGAATGAAGGCTATCAAGATGCTACATTATACGATGCCAATTCATTCTTCGTGTCTGTCGAAAAGAAAATCAACGATAAGCACAGTTTGAATTTTACTTCAATTTATGCGCAAAACAGACGTGGAAAATCATCTCCTAATACGCAAGAAGTATACGACTTAAAAGATATAAGATACAATGAATATTGGGGTATGCAAGATGGAGAAAAAAGAAACTCGCGTGTTAAAGAAGTAGAGGAGCCCATCATAATGTTAAACCATTATTGGGACATGTCTTCTAAAACGTCGCTTAACACAAACATTGCATACCAATTTGGGTCTTTGGGCAATAGTAGATTAAATAACAATGGTGCAAATTTGGTAACAACACCAGATGGTCAAGAAGTTTATGAGGGCGGTGGAAGAAATCCAAGTCCGACATACTATCAAAAGCTCCCTAGTTATTTTGAAAGGAACTTCCCTGACGATTTAGAATTCGCCTATGGAGCGCAGCAGGAATTCTTAAACAATGGGCAAATAAACTGGCAGCAAATGTATGATGCTAACTTAGCCAATGCTGCTCAAGGAAAGAATGCTACTTATATGCTTTATGAAGATAGAGTTGATGATAAACAGCTTACCCTTAATACCATTTTAAGTTCTGAGTTAACTGATAACATTTTACTTAATGCTTCTCTAAATTATAGGTCTTTAAAATCTGAAAATTTCGCAGAGATTATTGATTTACTTGGTGGTACTGGATATTTAAACGTAGATAGTTTTGATGGTATACAATTCGACCTTCAGAATCCAAATAGAGTTGCCCAGGAAGGTGATAGATTTAGTTACGACTATGATATATTTGCAGACATAGTGAATGGCTATGCTCAAGCTCAGTTTAAGTATAATAAAATTGACTTTTACTTATCAGGTAGTTTTACGAATACAAAATACCAGAGAGAAGGAAATTATCAAAATGAAAATTTCAAGGACAACTCTTTTGGAAAAGGTGAGGGATTATCTTTTACAGGTATCGGAGCAAAAGGAGGTTTTACATATAAGTTTACTGGAAAACACTTATTCGATGTTAATGCTGGCTACATAACAAGAGCACCATCTATTCGTAATACATACTCTAACTCTAGATCTAACCATAATATAGTACCAAATATTACGGAAGAGAAGATAGCTTCTCTAGACGCGAGTTACATATTCCGTTCCCCTATAGTAAAAGCAAAACTTACTGGATTCTATACAAGATTAGAAGATGCCAACGAGATTTCATTCTTCTTTGCTGATGGTGTTGGTAATGTCATTGCTGCTTCAGGTTCTGAACTGCCAGGACAAAGTAATGACACTGAGTTTATTCAAGAAATATTGCAAGGAATTGACAAAAAACATATCGGAGCTGAGTTAGGTATCGAAGCTCAAGTAACACCTACAATTAAGTTAAAAGGCGCTGCATCTGTGGGTCAGTATACTTACGATAACAATCCAGATATTTACTTGTCTTCAGATAGGTTCAATAATGTATATCTTGGAAAATCATCTTTAAAAGATTATAAACTTGCTGGAGGTCCTCAAAGAGCATATTCGGTAGGTTTTGAGTATCGAGACCCTGATTATTGGTGGGTTGGAGCGACATCAAATTTTTTCACAAATACATACATAGATATTAGTCCATTGACTAGAAGCAGTAATTTTTATACTGATGTGGACGGACAGCCCTTCAATGACTATGACGAAGACTTAGCAAGACAATTACTCAGACAAGAAGAATTTGATGAGTATATGGTTTTTAATCTAATTGGAGGAAAATCATGGAAAATTGATGATTACTTCGTAGGCTTCTTTGCAAGTATAGGAAACGTACTAAATAAAGAATACAGAACAGGTGGTTTTGAACAAGGTAGAAATGCTAACTTCAGACAACTTAGAGATGACCAAGCTTTGGACAAACCAGTTTTTGGGTCCAAGTATTGGTATGGTAGAGGCACCAATTACTTTTTGAATGTTTATTTCAGATTTTAAAAACAACTATAAAAAATATAATTTTACCCATAATGAAATGCGCAGCATTCACGAATTACAAAAAAAATACTATCATGAGTAAAACAAATAAAATCTTAACTTTTTTAAGCATTTTTACACTATTGGTATTCATGCCATCATGTGTAAATGATGACGATTATAGCACGCCAGACCCATCAGGTGTTCAAGATCCAAATATAGATGGTGACAGGACTAATTTTCAGGCAATTTATTCGAGATTAGGACAAGCTCAAGCTAATGGAGATCCAACAGCTATCATTCCAGCAGATGAGAATATTTATATAGAAGGCTATGTTGTATCTAGCGATCAAGCTGGAAATTTCTTTGAAGAAATTCTTATCCAGAACAAAGTTGATGATTCTGATTCTATGGACGACCCAAGATTAGGAATTAGATTAGCGGTAAATGTGGGTAGTCTATCAGACACGTATGAATTTGGAAGAAAAGTATTTGTCAAACTTGCTGGTCTTACAATTGGAGAATCTAACGGTGTCTTAACGGTTGCAAAGGGAGAAGGCAGCCAAGTAGAACAGATTCAAGAGTTTGAATATAGAGACATCATTATAAGAGGTGCCGAAGTTGCTGACATTACGCCTAAGGTAGTTCCTATAGGTGATTTATCTGAGCAAGATATAAACACTTACATTCAGTTAGATAATATGCAATTCAACAGAAATCAGCTGTCTATGACTTATGCAGGAGAACCTTCTGACAGTTTTGATGGTTTCAGAACGATTGAAAGTTGTGCCGATAATAGTACTATTCTTTTACAGACAAGTACGTTTGCAGACTTTAAGTCTGTACAAATAGCACAAGGGCAAGGCTCCATTAGAGGTGTGTTGTCAAGAGATTTTGGTGACGATTTTGATGTTTTTGTAGTAAACTCAGCTTCTGATGTAGATTTTGCCAGTACCGAGAGATGTGATCCTATCGAATTGGATTGTGGTACAGCCGCGGCTCCAGGGACAACCAATTTATTTAATGATGATTTTGAGTCACAAACTAATAGTAACCTTATTTCAGGTAACGGTTGGACAAATTATATTGAAGCGGGTACAGAAGGTTGGGAAGCATATACTTCTGGTGGTACAAATGCTTCTTTAGGACGTTCTGCTAGAGTTGGATCATTCAATTCTAGTGATGATAGTTCTGTTGCTTGGTTAATTACTCCAGCCATCAATTTAGATGCTCAGAGTGGGGAGACGCTTATTTTCAAGACCTCTAATAGTTTCTCAGATGGCAGCGAAATGGAACTCCTTTTCTCTAATGATTGGGATGGTACAGAAGCAAATATAACATCAGCAACTTGGGGTGTATTGCCTGCAGCATACATAGTTCAAGATAGTGATTTCTTTGGTGCTTGGTTAGACTCTGGTAATGTTGATTTATCCTGTGCTAGTGGAACCATTCATATTGCTTTTAAATACACAGGAAGTGGCCAATCTGGCATGGATGGCACCTATGAGCTAGATGATATAAGTATTGATTATACGCCTTAAAATTAAGCGTCAATAAAAACAAAACCTGCTGAGTAGCAGGTTTTGTTTTTTAATACTCCAAAGACATGTCTTTATCCGACCAATTCTTTTTTAACATATTTAGCTACTATAAAAATAGATATAAAAAACTAGCGAGTAAGATAGCTACTATTTATATAAATTTTTTACAGGTTTCGGTTTTACTAGTGTTAGGGGTGTTTTTTGCAGTCTTCTTCAATCAGATGCATGTTACTTTTCTAGATTCAGAAAAAGCTTGGATATTATTCGTAATTGCTTCTATTATTATTTGCTTTAAAAATTGGATTCAATATTCTGGGAAGAAGCGAAATGTTATGAATGCCAAAATTAGTAGTAGAAAATCGAAGCACTTCCCAATATGGTTACTATGGTCTTTGCCTATAATGTGTATTGCACTTTCTATAATACTCTCAAAAGCATATTAGTGTTTTTTTAATTGAATAAAGACTGGAAAGTGGTCGCTATACCCTCCTTTATATTTTGCACCTACAAACGTTCTGAAAGGCTGTTTTTTAAACTTACCCTTATATATTTGTAAAAATTCTTCGTCAAAAATATCTGCCTTGGAGAAACTATGAGATTGTTTTTCAGTTTCAAAAAAATTAGTGCTAATCATAATTTGGTCGAAAATGTTCCACTTAAATTTATGATTAAGACTTCCTCGAGTATACGATAATAATGTTTCCATAGGATTATACAAATCCAAAGTATTTGTTAGCTGTTGTATGCTATTACTACTCGGGTCATCATTAAAATCTCCCATAACAATCACCTTTGCATCAGAATCTTTATCCCGAATACTCTTGCATATTTCTATGACTTTTTCTGCAGCAATGATGCGTTTAAACTCTGTCTCTTTTGCACCTTCTCGTCGAGAAGACCAATGATTTACAATAATAAATAGACGTTCATCATTAAGTTCGCCTTCTACTAATAAAATGTCTCTTGTATAATCAGGATCGTCTCGTTCTACTGTAATATCAATTGAAATGGACTGCGAGTTTATGACTTTAAAGTGTTCCTTTTGATATAACAATGCTACGTCGATACCTCGTTCGTCTGGAGAATCATAATGTACATATCCATACTTATAATCTTCCAAATTATTAGTGTCAATCAAATCATTCAACACTTTCTTATTCTCTACCTCCGCTAAACCAACTAAAACAGGGGGTTTCCTGGAACGTTTCTTACCTATTTGAGAAATTGCTGTTCCTAGTTTATAAATTTTCTTTTTATATCGTTTATTGGTCCATCGTTTCTCAGAACCTGGTAAAAAGTCATCATCATGAGTGTCCGGATCATCTATTACATCAAATAGGTTTTCAACATTATAAAAAGCAATAGTATATATGTTAGATTTTGTTTTAAATTCTTCAGAAGAGGAATGCGTCATATCTTCAACGATTAAAAGCCTAAAATACTAAAAACATAACTAAGCAATTGCGTAACTTTGGGCTTTTAATCTTATATGCTCGAAAAGAAAGACATAGAACACGAAAAAGCCGTTTTAATTGGTGTTATTACGCAGGAACAAAACGAGGAGAAATCCAAAGAGTATTTGGACGAACTTGAGTTCTTGACTTTTACTGCTGGAGGAGAAGTTGTAAAACGATTCACACAGAAGATGACAATCCCGAACCCAAAGACTTTTATTGGGACAGGGAAAATGGAAGAAGTTCAAGCCTATATTGAAACTCACGATATTGGTACTGCTATTTTTGATGATGAATTATCGCCAGCTCAAGAACGTAATATCAGTAAGATTCTTAATTGTAAAGTTTTAGATAGGACAAATCTTATTCTCGATATATTTGCGCAAAGAGCGCAAACTAGTTATGCAAGAACGCAAGTAGAATTAGCGCAATGCGAATATCTACTCCCAAGACTGAAAGGTATGTGGACACACCTTGAAAGACAAAAAGGTGGTATTGGTATGCGTGGTCCTGGGGAAACAGAAATAGAAACAGATAGACGTATTGTTAGAGATAGGATTTCGCTTTTAAAAGCCAAAATAAAGACCATTGACAAACAAATGGCAGTACAGCGAGGCAATCGCGGGAAGATGGTTAGAGTTGTGTTAGTTGGCTATACCAATGTTGGTAAGTCTACACTCATGAATGTGATTAGCAAAAGCCAAGTTTTTGCGGAAAACAAATTATTTGCAACGCTTGACACGACAGTTAGAAAAGTGGTGATTAAGAATCTTCCCTTTTTAATGAGCGATACCGTTGGGTTTATTAGAAAATTACCAACACAATTAGTAGAATCTTTTAAAAGCACACTCGACGAAGTCCGAGAGGCAGATTTATTACTTCATGTCGTAGATATATCGCATCCTAATTTTGAAGAACATATAGAATCTGTAAACAATATACTTCAAGATATTAAAAGCTCGGATAAGCCCACCATAATGGTCTTTAATAAGATAGATGCTTATAAAGCTGAAACAATTGATGAAGATGATTTAGCTACCGAAAAAACATCTGCACATTACACGCTTGAAGAATGGAAACAAACTTGGATGGCAAAGATTGGTGACAATGCCTTATTTATCTCCGCTTTAAATAAGAAAAATCTCGAGGACTTTAGAAAACGCGTTTACAAAGAGGTGCGACAAATACATATTACGCGCTTTCCTTATAATCATTTCTTATATCCGGATTATGATGAAAACTTGACATAAAAAAAGCGCCAATTGGCGCTTTTTTTATTTATAACTATTTTATTCTTAGAAAGAATAACTCAAACCAAGTGTCCAATAAGACTGTAAATCATTATCATTATTATCAAATGTAATATCATCTGGTGTAGCAGAGAGTCCTTTAGCAAAATTCAATGCTTCTTGTGCATTGCTTCTTAAACCAAAGTCAAAACCAACACCTATCATTTTCCATAGGGTATAGCTAAAGCCGTTTGTCCATGTCCAGTTAGACAAGTTTGAACTCTTATAGCTTTGGAACATAGATAAATTAGACTTAAAGCTAATTGCACCAATTTGTCTTGTATAATCAGCAACGATCTTAGCTCCTAAAGAAGATTCGAAAACCGCATCATTATCTGCAAATACAAAATTGTAGTTTAATGGGTGGATTACTACAAATAAGTTATCGATTGGCGTCCATGTTGCACCAACACCTAAATCTAAATATCCTGGATCGTTAAAGTTGTCTAAGAATGTTGTTCTGTATTCTCCTAAACCAGAAACAGCCCATTTATCACTCAGCTTTCTACCATATAATGATGAAATATTAAATACATCAGTAGTTGGATCAAAATCTTCACTATCAGCAGGATTATCTTTATTATCCAATTTTACCCATGCTAAATTAAGATTCAATGCATTGTTCCAGAAGAATTTTTCTTGTTTTAAGTTAGCAAATGCATTTAAAGTCGCACCTATATTTCCTGATGCATTATTAGGTGCCCCTTGAGAATACCAATTACTAAAGTTGGAAATATTACCTCCAATGGTACCAAAAGCGCCTTTTCTCCAACCAGGAAGCGCATCGATTTGAGCTTGCAAAGCATCTGCTTCTGCTTGAGCAGCATCTGCGGCAGCTTGTTTTTCAGCTTTTTGAGATTCTAACTCTTCTTTAGTTTGAGCGTTTATTGAAGATACTCCAATAAATAATGCTACTAGTAAAATTAATTTTTTTGTCATTTTTCTATCAATTTAAATTTATACTTATTGCTAGTTGATATATTTTTATTTAAGCGCTGTAAATATAGTTTTTGTATGACTTTTCTCAAAACTAATTTATTTTTAGTAGTGTATTGATAATGAGGTTGATAAATAATTAACAAGGTTGTTAACGCTTATAAAGTGGCACCGAAGAACATGCTTCTCCATACATAACAGATTTTGCAACAGTTTTCAACTTGGCCGTTAATTGAATGTAAGCATTTAAGGGGACTGGCTTATTTGTACAGCCCTTAATTATTATCGGTTTATCGTTAAAGCTTGAGACATCTATACCATTAATAATATCCTGATAAATAGCTGTTTCAAGATTTTTTAAAGTTCCAACTACCACCTTTTTAGCAAAAGATTCAATCGAAGTGGTAACGAGCATATATGCCCATGCAGGAATAATAGCATCTGTTGAACATGTAAGAGCCACAAAACTGTCTTGATATTGAGTCCAATCATGATTCTTAACGAACCCTCTAAATTCTTTCTCTCTAAGCACTAATCCTTCGAATAGCCAATCCTTAATATCAAACAAAATGCGATTGCCTTCAGGGTAATAATCTTCAAGGTCGAAGGTGACCAGTTTACTATTAGCAACTCTATTTACTATTTCTTCAGCCATTTATAGCATTCCTAATTCAAGTTTAGCTTCTTCACTCATTAAGTCTTGAGTCCAAGGTGGGTCAAAAGTAATTTCAACCTCGGCGTCTTTTACATCTTTCAGAGATTTTACTTTTTCTTCTACCTCTAATGGTAAGGTCTCAGCTACAGGGCAATTGGGAGTTGTTAGGGTCATGAGTATTTTAACATCGTAATCCTCATTAACAAATACATCGTAAATTAAGCCAAGTTCATATATATCTACAGGAATCTCTGGATCGTAAATAGTCTTTAAGACTTTTACTATTTTTTCGCCAAGTACATTGACATCTATTGTTGTATCGCTCATCGAAAATTTATTTTTCGTTCCCATGAAAATGGGAATCTTTTAATTGTTTGTTTTATTTTAGCTGCACTTCGACTCCGCTCAGTGTGACAGCTATTGTAATTGTGTTTGGTATGCAATAGCATACATTTTTAATTGTTTTATCATACTTACAAGGCCATTTGCCCTTGTTGGTGATAAATGTTCTTTTAATCCTATCTCATCAATAAAATCAGTATCTGCTTCGATAATATCTTTTGGGCGTTGGTTTGAAAATGCACGAATTAGAATTGCAATAATTCCTTTGGTAATAATAGCATCACTATCGGCGGTAAACACCACCTTATCATCAATCATATCCGCATGTACCCAAACCTTACTTTGACAGCCTTTAATTATATTATCTTCGGTTTTATATTGGTCGTCTATTAAAGGTAAAGACTTACCAAGATCTATCATATATTCGTAGCGTTGCATCCAATCATCAAACATGGAAAACTCATCTATAATTTCGTTTTGTATATCCTTAATACTCACTTCAACTAATTTAATACAAAGGTACGACTTGTCATACAGCAATTCAACCTTTGGATAATGATAAGATATAATCTACAAGACCTTTGATTTCCTCAGGTGGGTTACCATGATCAAACGCAGGAGTTTGATAAGTCTCCCCATCCTTAATAATTTTTAACGTAGCAGCCATTGCACCATCATAATGGCTTGCATTGGAAGGAGCTTTTAATTCTGAGAGCTTTTTTACATCAACTTTGTTAAGCTCTGATAATAATCCCAATGTCTGTTTTTGAGAAATTTCCATAGCTCCTGGCTTTGCTTCTCCATTTTCTTGAAGCCTTAGTTTACCATCCTTGGCAGATACCATTAGAGAAGAGCCACGAGTGGAAGCAGAATACTCTATATTATAGGCTGTTTGTTGCATCTTATTTTCTTCAGTTTGTTTAGTTGCGCTTACATCGCTTTTATCATCTACATTTTTTGCAGTATTTGTAGCATCTTTAGCACCTCCGCAGGCATTTAAAATTATTGCTGATAAGATTATTGTAATGATTTTCATGTGTTTATATTTAAACATTAATATACAAAAAGGAAGCCAAAGAATTAACTTAGCATTAAAACTGCTCTTTTGAGTCCCTCCATAAATACATCAATCTCTTGTTTTGTATTATAAAAAGAAAATGATGCTCTGATGGTTCCCGGAATTTTAAAGAAATCCATAATGGGCTGCGCACAGTGATGACCAGTGCGAACAGCTATTCCCAATTTATCGAGAATAGTCCCAATATCATATGGGTGTATATCGCCTACATTAAAAGAAATAACAGCTGTCTTTTCTTTAGACGTTCCATAGATTTTCAATCCATCAATCGTCATCAGTTGTTTCGTGGCATATTGAAGCAATTCATCTTCATAGGAAGCAATCTGATTAAACCCAATACCATTCATATAGTCTAAAGCTACTCCAAAAGCAATGCCTCCAGCAATATTTGGCGTTCCAGCTTCGAATTTATGTGGTAAATCTGCGTACGTAGTTTTTTCAAAAGTCACTTCGGCAATCATCTCACCTCCACCTTGATAGGGAGGTAATTTATTTAACCACTCTTCTTTTCCGTAAAGCATTCCGACACCTGTTGGACCACAAAGTTTGTGTCCAGAAGCTACATAAAAATCTACATCTAAAGTTTGCACATCTGGCTTTATGTGAGGACAGGCTTGAGCTCCATCAATTAAAACTGCTGCTCCAACTAGATGCGCCTTTTTAATAATGTATTCAATTGGATTTACTGTACCTAAAGCATTACTTACATGGTTACAGAAGACTAACTTTGTTTTTTCTGTAAGCAAATTATCATACGCATCCATCATTAATTCACCATCATGATTCATCGGAATCACTTTCAAAATAGCTCCCGTTCTTTCACACAACATTTGCCACGGCACAATATTACTGTGATGTTCTAAAGCTGAAACAATTAATTCATCGCCTTTTTTAAGTAGGCTTGAAAAACCATTAGCAACCAAATTTATAGCGTGTGTAGTTCCAGATGCAAAAATAATTTCGTGTGTCTTCTTTGCATTAAAATGCTTCTGGATTTTTTGTCTCGCTTGTTCGTAAGCATCAGTTGCTTCTTGACTCAAAGCATGAACTCCTCGATGAATATTTGCATTGTAATTGCTATAGTAATCGACAATAGAATCTATAACAACTTGAGGTGTTTGAGATGTCGCAGCATTGTCAAAATACACCAAGGGATGTCCATTTACTTTACGAGAAAGTATGGGGAAATCTTTTCTTATTTTTTCTACTGGAAACATTACTTTATTGAATATAGAGATGTATCGACTTGCTTTGCAAGGTGCTATCGTGCAATATGTATTTTGCACTCACCAATGCTCGACATGACGTTATCATTGTTAGAGTTCGAATCCTATATTAACACCAATTTTTTTGGCTATCAACTTGTTAATTCGTGCTTTTAATTCTGGGATTTTTACACTCTCCAAAACATTATTAGCAAATGCATACATTAATAATGCTCTCGCTTCTTTTTCTGGAATCCCACGAGAACGTAAGTAAAACATTGCGCTTTCATCCAACTGACCAATTGTACAACCATGAGAACATTTTACATCGTCTGCAAAAATCTCTAGCTGTGGTTTTGTATTAATGGTCGCTTTATCACTTACCAAAATATTGTTATTAGCCTGAAATGCATTTGTTTTTTGAGCTTCTTTTTCAACAACTACTTTACCGTTAAAGACACCTGTTGCTTTATCATCAAAAATACCTTTATAGTCTTGATGGCTTTCACAATTTGGCTCTATGTGATGCACTAAGGTGTTATGATCTACATGCTGTTTATCTTCAATAATCGTAACTCCTTTTAAAGTAGAGTCGATACGCTCACCATTCTGATAAAAATTGAGATTATTTCTGGTTATTTTTCCTCCAAACGAAAATGTATGTACTGAGCAATTACTCTCTTGTTTCTGATCTATGAATGTGTTATCTATTAAAGATGCATTTTCATTATCGTTTTGGACTTTATAATAGTCCACAATGGCACGCTTCGCAGCAAAAATTTCGGTAACAGAGTTTGTTAAAACTGCGTTATCTGTCAAACTTTGATGACGCTCTATAATTTGAACATGTGAATTTTCATCAATAACTACTAAATTACGAGGCTGTAGCATAACTGCCGATTCGTTTCCAGTCGAAAAATGCAGTATTTGTATTGGTTTTTCAACCAATTTATTCTTAGGAACATGAATATAGGCCCCTTCACTAGAAAATGCTGTATTCAAAGCCGAAAGGCTATCTCCAGTGGCAATTTTATTGAAATAATTTTCAATAATTAGCCTATATTTTGGCTTATTTAATGCTGATGACATCAAACAAACGTCTATTCCATCATGTGTTGTTTGCGATAAATGAGAAGAATATTTTCCGTCAATAAATACAATATTATACGTGTCGATATCATGAATAAAATATTTCTTGACTTCTCGATACTCCAATGCGTTTTCCTCTTTTGGAAATACACTATAATCGTGCTTCAATATTGAATTTAAAGACGTGTATTTCCATGCTTCTTGCTTCTTTGTTGGAAATCCTTGTTCTTCAAACACCTTAATAGCCTCGCTTCTGATGTCGTGAACTGGTGTGTCCACATCAATCGTGTTTTCGAATGCCAAAAAAGATGATACTCATTTTTCTTTTAATTCCATTTAATTCAGTTTTCAGTTTTCAGTCGCAGTTATCAGTAATTTTGAGAATGCTAAAGAATCCTGTATACTTTTTATAATTTTTTTGAAAGCTTTACGATTTTGAGTACTCCGTAGGAGTGAGCAACTGCAAACTGTTACTGAATACTGCTAACTAATCTAAGCATTCACTTCTTCCTTAATCCAATCGTAGCCCTTTTCCTCTAATTCGTGAGCTAATTCTTTCCCTCCAGACTTTACTATACGCCCTTCAAACAAGACATGCACGAAATCAGGAACTATATAGTCTAATAATCTTTGATAGTGTGTAATTACAACTACAGCGTTATCCTTGCTTCTTAATTTATTTACACCATTAGCTACGATACGAAGCGCATCAATATCTAATCCTGAGTCTGTTTCATCCAGAATGGCCAATTTTGGCTCCAACATTGCCATTTGGAAAATCTCATTACGTTTCTTCTCTCCTCCAGAAAAGCCTTCATTGAGAGATCTTGATAAAAATTTTCTATCAATTTCAAGCATTTCAGATTTCTCACGAATCATCTTGAGCATGTCCTTTGCTGGCATGTCTTCCAAGCCTTGTGCTTTTCGTGTTTCGTTGATGGCTGTTTTCATGAAGTTCGTTACCGTAACTCCAGGGATTTCAACTGGATACTGAAACGACATGAAGACACCTTTATGTGCTCTTTCTTCAGCAGAAAGCTCATCGATATCTTCACCTTCTAATAAGATATTGCCTTTCGTAACTTCATATTCTTCCTTACCAGCAACAACAGATGCTAATGTACTTTTTCCAGATCCATTAGGCCCCATAATAGCATGAACCTCTCCCGGCTTAACTTCAAGATTAATGCCCCTCAATATATCTTTGTCCTCTACACTAGCGTGTAAGTTCTTTATTTCTAACATCTTAATTTGTTGGTTTTTCTATTTTAATAACATTATTGTTTTCAGCTTGCGGCTGATAAACTTTCAACACTTGTAATACTTTTACATTATAAGGCCAGCCTTCTTCTCCTTCGGACTTTGCAATTACTTCTCCTCTAATTGCTACAGGAACCATATCTGTAGCTTCTTTTTTATATTCTCCAACTTGATTCTGCAACACATGCATCATCGAATCTATAACAACTCCATATACTTCTGATGGCGTTTGCAAAACAGCTGCATCTGAATAATAGATAAACTCTCCTTTGAGTTGTTTGATTCCTAATTTTTCATCTACTGAATTGGAAGTAATATCTTCTACTACAGTTTCTTTTTTTGATTCTTCCTTACAAGCAAAAATGCTGAACACAATTGCTAATGATATAAGTGTTTTCTTCATTTCTAAATTGTTTATCCTACGGATCCTTCTAATGATATTTCTAATAATTTTTGAGCTTCTACAGCAAATTCCATCGGTAGTTTATTCAAGACTTCTTTACTAAAACCGTTTACGATTAATGCAATCGCTTTTTCTGTATCAATACCTCTTTGGTTGCAGTAGAAGATTTGATCTTCACCAATTTTACTTGTTGTTGCCTCATGCTCTATTTGAGC
>CALDUJ010000030.1 GCA_937923735.1 uncultured Flavobacteriaceae bacterium
GAATACTATAATTCCTCCTATAATTTTAAGCGTTTTTTTGAGTTTCATTTATTTTTGTCATTCCTGCGAAGGCAGGAATCTATTTTTGTATTAATTGTTTAATTGTGGATTCCTGCCTTCGCAGGAATGACAATCAATCAAGTTTTTGCTTTATAGCTTTAGCAAGAACATTTACCGCTTTAGGATTGTTTCTGAACCAGAGTTCAGGTTCTATAAGCTCTACTTCTAAAACTGCTAAATTACCGTTGTTATCAGTAAATATATCAACTCTAGCGTAAATAGGTGGTTCAGGACAAGCATTTACGACCATCTGCGCAAATTCTACTTCCAATTGTGTTGGTTCATAAGCGTTAACGGTGCCTCCAAAATTATCTTGCACCCTAAAATCTCCTTTTTTTGCGACTTTTAAAACGGCGTGTGTAAATTCACCGTTTAGCATGATTAATGAGCGCTCTCCTGTAGTTACAATATCCTGCTGAAAAGGGGAGAGCATCATACTTTCTTTTGAGATTAATTCTTGAAATATGGTTTCATGGTCTTCAATTTTTGAAGGGTTTAGTCTGTAAGTATGTCTTGCGGTTCCAGAAACACAAGGTTTTAGTACGGTTTCGTTCCATCCCAATTCTGTATGTAATTCATTTAAGGTGATATGTTCTCCTTTTTCTACAAAACGGGTTTCAGCTATATTAACACCATTGTCTAAAAGGTCCTTGAGGTAATGTTTATCAATATTCCAATAAATAATGTCTTTGGAATTGAAGAGTATTGTTTTTTCCGAAACGTCTTTCAACCAGACCGAAAATTCATCAAAGCGTTCAAAGTAGTCCCAAGTGCTTCTGAAGATCACAGATTTTGTTTTGCTCCAATCAAAATCTGAATCATCCCAAGATAAGCGTTCCACCTTAAGACCAAGATTAATGAGCGCTTGTTTCAGCAAATCATCTTCATATGCAATAGTTTGAATATGCAAATCATCTGAAACTTTAATGTAGTTTCTATCTGATAATATTACAACATCATATATCATATCAATTTCCTTATGGCTTCTCTCTTGCTTAATGGTTTTAGATTCGCACTAGTAGCAAATTCTAACACTTCTTTAGGGTTATATCTTCCATATTCCCTTAATGCCCATCCGATGGCTTTTTGAATAAAAAACTCTTCAGATTCTTTGTGAATCAGACATTGATTAAATAGTAGCTCTTTGTTGGTGTTTCCTTTATAACCCAATTGAAAAATAATAGAAGTTCTCTGCAGCCACATGTTATCTGAAGATGAAAATAGCTCAACAATATGATTGGTTTCTTCGGGAAATGTCTGCAGATACTTCCCAACGATTTGTTTAGCAATAAAATCGACCGAATCCCACCAAGAATTTTTGGTAATGAGTTTTTCAATAAGCACAATATCTTCTTTTTTATAAGATTTTCGTAATTGTTTCTCAAATAACTCGGTCCCACAATGATGCATTTCACGCTGAGGAAAATCATACAAGTCAAAGGCAAGTGTTCTTATGGTATCTCTTACTTCTAACCGATGCTTTTCAACCAACGGCTTCATTAAATCACGGCGTAGCTTCGTTTTTATGCCATAGAGCTCAAACCTATCCATGAGATAAGTCTTCATTTGAGCTGCAAATTCTGGATTAGAATTCTCTAAAAACGAAGCCTGAAGGTCATTAATAAAACTCATTGCTAGTTATCATTCTTATAGCCTTTAGGGCGCTTCCATCTTATAGGTGCTTTTGGCTCTGGTTTCATGAAAAACTCTTGAGTCTTTAGTAGTTTCATAGCTTCTTCTACACCACGTTCTAATTGTGGGTCGCTACCTTGAGAGGTTAATTTTGGATGCTGAATGACTTCAATATCTGGGGCGATACCTTCACCTTCTACAGCCCATTCTCCATTTACATCATAAAAACCACCTCTTGGTGCTACCATACGACCGCCATCGATAAATCTTGGCGTATCCCAAGTGCCAACTAAACCTCCCCAAGTTCTTGTACCTATTAATGGGCCTAAATTTTTAGCCTTAAACATGTATGGTAACAAATCGCCACCAGAACCAGCACGTTCATTAATCAGCATCACTTTTGGCCCCCAAATACCAGCCATTGGTGTTGTCCATGGTCTGTTATCGTTAGCCTTACTGTTAAAGTAACCAAATAATTCTCTGGACATGATATCTATCATATAATCAGCTGCTGAACCACCACCATTATTACGCTCGTCTATAATTACACCTTTCTTGTCTTGTTGAGAGAAATAATAGCGGTTAAAAGATGTAAAACCACCTCCGCCAGTATTTGGCACATATACATAAGCTAGTTTGCCGTTGGATAATTTGTCAACTTTACGTCTATTTTCTTCCACCCAATCAACAGACCTAAGATTACGCTCACTACGAACAGGCTTTACTAATACAGATTGACTTCCTGTTCTTGTCGGATTACTATTAATTTCAACAGTTATTTCCCGCCCAGCTGTTTGCTCTAAAAGTGCATATGGATTTGTTGTAGAAGTTAAGGCTTTGCCATTAATAGCAGTAATGTAATCGCCCTTTTTTGCATTTATTCCTGGTAATGCTAGTGGCGCACTTAAATTCGGATTCCAGCGTTCCCCGTTATACAGTTTTTTGATACGGTAATAACCATTAGAGACCTCCAAATCACAACCTAAAAGGCCTACAGGAACAAAATCTACATCTGGCATATCACCTCCAGAAACATAAGAGTGACCAATAGCAACTTCACCACTCATAATATCAACTACGTAGTTTAAATCAGTTCTGTGTCGCACATGATTAATCCAAGGAGCGTACCACTTGTATACATCATCCCAAGGAGCTCCATGGACATTATCTACATAAAGGAAATCCCTCATATAGCGCCAACCTTCCTTGAAGATTTGATGGTATTCAGCTTGGGGATTTACCTTAATCTTTACGTCCATCTTCAATTTACCATCACTGTTTTTTGGAGGGGATTTTGTGCCAACTAATTTCCAAGAACCATTTTGTCTCAAAACGGCGTTTTTTCTATCATCAGAAACTACCATTTGAGCAACACCTTTTGCAAACTCTTTTGCTTCTTCTTTTTCAACATCATAAGTATGTACTAAGACGCCTTGCTGATTAGGAATCGCTTCAGCAACAAACACTTTGTTTTTAGGAGCTTTTGCAAGAGATACGTAATTTCTTGACGGGAGTTTAAGAGCAACAGCTCTATCATGTAAACCTATTTTGTCTATAACTACTTTAGCTTTATCTGATGGTTTTTTTTCATCTTTCTTGTCTTTATCTGCAGCGTTATCGTCTTTAGGTTTTTCTTTTTCTTCCTCATCTGTTTTCGGAAGGTTAGGTGCCGAATCTTTACTGTTTAATACAATAGCATAAAGACTTCTATTTATTTGAGGGTCATAAGAACTCATATCCAACCATCCAGAGTTTAGGCCGTAATCAGTGCTTGCCAAAGTGTAAATATACTTTCCTGATGCATCCCATACAGGACTTATAGCGTCCGCAATAGCGTCAGTGATTTGAATTGTTTCTTTTGAATCGATATTGTAAGCAAAGACCGCTTTGAAGTGACTTTCGGTTTGTCTTGCATAAGCAATCCATTTACTATCCGGAGACCAAACAGGATTCATCGCACGATTAGGGTGTGCATATCTGTCTGTAGCTGCTTTAGTCGCCTTTTTTGTAGTAAGATTTACTATCCAAATATTATAATCTGTATCGGTGTAAGCTATGTGATTTCCATCTGGAGACCAATCTGGTTGAAAATAAAATGTTGGGTTCGGAAGTGCTATACTAACTTGGTTCTGACCATCTTGATTGGCAATCACTAATTGATATTCTCCACTTTTATCTGAAAACCAAGCAATTTTATCCCCTTTAGGAGACCATATTGGGTAACGATCTGCAATTCCTGGTGTATTAGTTAGGTTTCGCCACGTCCCGTTTTCTTTAGGAATGCTAAAAACTTCACCACGATATTCGAACAAAGCTCTTTTCCCTTTTGGAGATACATTAGGATTAGACAAATTCCTAGCAGTCACGTTTTCCCATCGTGGGCGCGAGAAGTCCATGTCTCCATTAACATTAATAGTTAATTTTTTTGATACTCCCGTTTGAGGGTTTAAAAGATGTAGGTAACCGCCTTGTTCGTAAACAATTGTGCTACTCCCAGAATCTAGACTTTTAACATCAAATTTCTTATGAAAAGTCATCTGTTTCTCTTCCTTTGTTTTCGGGTTAAAAGACCAAATGTTGCTGGTATAATCTCTTTCTGATAAAAAGTACACAATCCCATTATGCCAAACAGGATCTAAATGACGTTCTTTAGTTGGTTGGGAGGTAGTGACTAATTCTTTAGTTTTTAAATCTACAACCCAAATTGGCATGGCTTGACCACCTCTATAATTTCGCCATTCTGGATCCCAAGACGTAATAGGTGTATAAGCAACATGTTTTCCATCTGCCGAAATTTCTCCGTAAGCCGCTCTTGGAATATCAAATGCCAAAGGAAAGCTATCATTCATTCCTATGGTGAAGAATTTATTGGTTTGGGTAGGTCGACCTTCCCGATTAGATCTGAATAATATTTTATTATCTGGTGTCCAACCTTGCACAACATCAAAAGACGAATGATAAGTTAATCGTTTTGGTTGTCCGCCTCCGGAAGGAATGACGTAAACATCAAAATTCCCATCATACTGAGCTGTAAAGGCTATGTGTTTTCCATCTTTGGAAAAATGTGGGCTCATTTCATAACCTTCATTACTGGTCAATCTTGTTGCATTTCCTCCGTTAATAGAAGTTTTCCAAAGGTCATTTGCATAAACGAAAACAATCTCGTTGTTCGATACTGTAGGTTGTCTTAACAATTGGGTGCCTTGGGAGAAGGCATTAATTGAAAAGATTAGTGTAAGTGCAGTGATTAAAAGTCTCATATTTAAGTGTTTTTAGATATCAAATGCCCATTATGGGCTTTCATATTTTAGGTTTTGATTGATTACTAATTAAAATCCAATAGCTGTGTCATCACCACGACGGTCAGCGCCGCCTTCTAAAGTACCATCTGGTAATACCAGAATACCATCTACTTTCCCGATAACTGGTGAGCGTTCTTCATTGGTTGAATATCCTTTTTGTTCTAATGTTTTTATAGTTTCTCTTGGAAAAGAATTTGGTTCAAACAATACCACATCTGGTAACCATTGGTGATGAAAACGTGGGGCATTAACAGCATCTTGCATACTCATATCGAACTCATATACATTTAATATGGTTTGAAAAACTGAAGTAATGATTGTAGAGCCTCCTGGTGTTCCTACAGACATCCAAAACTCTCCGTCTTTTTCAACAAGAGTTGGTGTCATACTGCTAAGCATTCGTTTTTCAGGTGCAATACTATTAGCTTCGGC
>CALDUJ010000031.1 GCA_937923735.1 uncultured Flavobacteriaceae bacterium
CATTTTATCAACAACAGAGACAAATCCTGTCAAGTATATTTAAGTATGGCTAAAAAGAAAGAAGCAAGCGTAGAAGATAGATTAAGAGCATTGTACGATCTTCAATTAATCGATTCCAGAATAGATGAAATACGTAACGTACGTGGCGAACTTCCTTTAGAAGTAAGAGATTTAGAAGATGAAGTGGCTGGTCTAAACACGCGTTTAGAAAAATTGGATGATAGTCTTGAATCTATTAATGACGAAATCAGCAATAAAAAGAACTTGATCGAAGAATCTAAAGCGCTCATAAAAAAATATAGCGAACAGCAAAAAAATGTTCGTAACAACAGAGAATACAATTCCATTACAAAGGAAATAGAATTCCAAGAATTGGAAATTGAATTAGCTGAGAAACATATTAAAGAACACAAGGCTCAAATAGACCAGAAAAAAGAAGTGATTTCTGAAACCAAAGAACGTCTTAAAGAAAGAGAAACACATTTAAAGCATAAGAAAAGTGAACTTGATGCAATTCTTGCTGAAACAGAAAAAGAAGAAAAAGCATTAATCCAGAAATCTGAAGATTACATGCAACTAATCGAAGAGCGTTTAGTTTCTGCTTACAGTAGGATTCGTAAAAATGTAAAAAATGGTTTAGCTGTTGTTCCAATTGAAAGAGGAGCATCTGGAGGTTCATTCTTCACTATTCCTCCACAAGTACAAATGGAGATAGCTTCAAGAAAGAAAATTATCACAGATGAGCACAGTGGAAGAATTTTGGTAGACGAAGCTTTGGCTAATGAGCAAAAAGAAAAAATGAATAAGCTTTTCGCTAAATTATAGTTAAGCTTTTAAAATCATATTTAAGGTCTTTGTTCATAAGAGCGAAGACCTTTCTTTTCTTAATAACTTTAACACTTTATTATTAAGATATAACTTTGATTTTCGACAAACATTAGAAAAATCGCCATTATGAAATCTCTAAAAACATCATTGCTTCTTATTGTTTTCACCTCATTATTCAGTTGTAAAAATATCGCTCAAAATAGTAGTAAGTTGGATAAGGTTCGAAACGCCGAACCAATAGAGGTACCAATCACAGATGGAAAAGCGAGAGCTTATTTTGCTAGTGGCTGTTTTTGGTGTGTGGAAGCTGTTTATGAAAGTGTAAAAGGTGTAGATGAAGTAATAAACGGTTATTCTGGCGGCCATACTAAAAACCCAACTTACAATTCGAGTAATACAGGTTTAACGGGGCATGCTGAAGCCGTGGAAGTTATTTACGACCCTAATATTATCGACTTCAAGACATTAGTAGATGTGTATTTTGGATCCCAAAATATTTTTCAAGTTAACGGTCAAGGGCCAGATAACGGCTCACAATACAGATCTATTGTCTTCTACCAAAACAATGAACAAAAAGAAATTATTGAAAAGAAGAAATTAGCTTTAGGAAAAGAGTTCAACAGAAAGATAGCAGCTGAAATATATCCGTTTCAAAAATTCTGGATTGCTGAGGATTATCATCAAAATTATGAACGATTACACCCAAATAACCCTTACATACAAGGAGTATCAATTCCTCGCCTCAAAAAGTTTCAAAATAAATTCCCGCATTTAATCAAAGATAACCACTAATTACTTTGTATTTAAACGATAAAATATTGTATTTTGTCGATGCAGAATGAATATTCGGTTTAATCCCAACATAATATAAGCCGTTTACTTATTCATTTGTAAAAATTAAAACCTACTTATGCCATGAAGAAAAATTTACTTTTCAGTGCGCTTTTATTTTGTGCATTTATCCTAAATGCTCAAACACCGCCAGCAGACGTTCCAGAAACTCCTTTAGGCTACCCTAGTAACACTAATAGGCTAATCGAATACATTCCTGGTAATATCCCGGTAGTTATTTCTGCGCCTCATGGTGGTAAGGAGACTCCCAGTAATTTACCAAATCGATCTGGTTGCGGAACAAATGAAGAAGATAATAATACTGACATCTTGATTCGTGAGATTCAGAAACAATGTTATGCTCAAATGGGAGGCTATCCTCACATCATTATTAACAACTTAAGAAGGTCTAAGCTAGATCCTAACAGAATTGAATCCGTAGCCACATGTAATAATGCAGTCACTGTACCTTATTTTACAGCTTACAACGATTATATAGATGACGCAGTCGCTACAATTATGGCAGATTACGGCAAAGGACTATATATAGACTTACACGGTCAAAGTCATACACCTGTAAGGATCGACGTTGGTTACAACATTTCTACTTCGACTCTAGATGTTGGACCTTTGAGCAACTCTATTGATTATTCTACTATAGAAAATTTAAAAAATGATAACCTTCAAAACTTAACACTTGACGAATTGGTAAGAGGAAGTGATAGTTTTGGGCAACTTTTGCAAACAACTGGCGGCGGTTATTATAACACATCATCTTACAATGGATCTAGTCTCCAACAATGTGGAAGAACAGTTGGTTATAGAGCCGTACCAAGCAATTATAATAACGGTGGTTGCGATGACACGACACCCAATGGATCAGCATATTTTGCAGGTGATTATTACAGCAATGTGCGTCATGGATCAGGAGACACAAGTGCAACATCCTCACTTGAAGGTGGTGGCTCTTTAAATGGCGGAGGAGGAACAATAGATGGCATGATGACTGAGGTAAATAGAAGGGTGCGAGATCTAGGAACTATATATGCTGGCTCATCAAGCTATAATAGAACAGACTCTCAAAGTCCAAGACTATATTATTTTGCACAAGATTATGCGACAGTTATAGTAGATTATATAGATGCTCACTATAATGATTTTACAGAATTTAACTACGCATCAGCATCTTATGATGTAGCTGATGCTGACCCAACGCCAACAATAGCTGGTATTTCTGGAGGTACTTTCTCTAGCACTCCCACTGGCCTAGCTATCGACTCAAGCAATGGCGAAATAGATGTTTCAGCATCAACTTTAGGAAATTATGATGTGACTTATACATCAGTTGGAAATGATTATTACCAAACAACAAAAGCAATTGAAATCACAGATAATACATTGAGTGTTGATGGCGTGGAAGATATTTCATTCCAACTATTCCCGAATCCAACTAATGGTTTAATGACATTAAAAGGAAATGGGAAAATTAGCCAAGTAAAAATATATAGCATGATTGGCCAGAAAGTAAAAGGATTTACTATCAATTCTAATAAAGCACAACTTGATTTAAGTTCCTTAAAAACGGGCTCTTATATGGCAACTTTTATATCAGAAGGTCAGATTATAGACTCTAAACTAATATTGAGAAATTAAGGTTTAGTAGCCTTTAAAGTAAAAATAAGAGGGTATAATTTATCCTTAGTAACATAGCTACCGGATTTGGTTTTTATCAAATTCGGTAATACGTTATAAGGGCTTTCGTCATACTCACTAAAATCCTCTATCTGCAGTCCAGCGTCAGTTAAAACAGTAATGACTTCTCCAATACCATGATTCCAGCAGTATTCCTTACTTATAATTTCTGAGGATTCGTCTGCGTAGGTGCCTTTGTATTCTTCATATATGACTTCCTTTTGGTTGTAACCGTATTTCATAATCGGCTTGTCTTCCAAATAATCAAACATCCACACAATTGGGTGAAATTCAGCTATAAAAAAAGTGCCTCCAGCTTTTAAACGCTCAGCAATCATTTTTCCCCAAGGCTTTAAATCAGGTAACCAACCAATGACTCCATAGCTAGTAAAGATAATATCAAAAGTTTCTGAAACATGTTTTGAGGTATCCAAGACATTACAGCATACAAACTGAGCATCGAGATTTAATTCTTCATTTAAGGATTTAGCAATCTTTATGGCTTCATTAGAAATATCCACACCAACAGACTTTGCTCCCATCCTACTCCAACTTAATGTATCCTGACCAAAATGACACTGAAGATGTAGTAGTGATTTACCCTTCACATCGTCAAGTGCTTCTAATTCATAAGACATTAATGAGGATTCTCCGTTCTTGAAAGATTCCATGTTGTACATATTGGTTTTCGAATGAACGACTGCCTTCTTGTTCCAAGTATCCCTGTTTACTTCAAAATAGTTTTGCATTCTTTTCATTTATTATATCAGGACATCCAAACACCTGATTTTCAACGTATATATAATAACTTAATCGCACTATGCGTCCACATATATTCAAAATAACCTTTCGTTTTACGAGGGGTTATTTTTTTTGACCTCCTCAAAATTACACAATTCATATTGTTAGTTTGTACCTTTGATAAAAAACTACTATTAATGAAACTACATATTCTTTTTATCACATCATTTCTTTTGTTTTCCTCTTGTAAAAATGAAAGTAAAAAAACAGAAGTTAAAGAACTCACTATAGCTGAAAAAATAGCAGAAGCTAATGGTATTGATAATTGGGCGAACGTCAACGAAATTAAATTTACTTTTAACGTAGACAGAAAAGATTCGCATTTTGAACGCTCATGGGTATGGAAACCCAAGACCGATGATGTAACAATGATAACTTCTGTAGATACGATTTCGTATAACAGAAAAACAATAGATTCTAGTTCAACTAGAGCTGATAAAGGGTTTATAAATGATAAGTTTTGGTTATTAGCGCCATACAATTTGGTATGGGACGAAAGGACAACTATTACGAATCAAGATTCTATAAAGACTAATCTAACGAATGAAGTAATTAATAAGTTGACTATTGTTTATGGCTCAGAAGGTGGTTACACACCCGGTGATGCTTATGACTTCTTTTATGATGAAAATTACATGGTAAAGGAATGGGTTTTTAGAAAAAGCAATCAGAAAGAGCCATCTATGATTACTACTTGGGAAGATTACGAAGATTTTAATGGTCTAAAAATCGCAAAAACTCATGTTGAAAAAGACAATAGTGTTAAACTACATTTCACTAATATTTCTGTAAAATAGTTAACGCCTTTTTAATCTAAGAGCTATTAGCATAGATATTGCAGTAAAGCATAAAAGAGCAATAAAACTGAGTTTTAATGTAGACAAGTCTGCCAAGAAACCTAGTAACACTGGCCCTACTAAAAATCCAAGAAAACCAGTCCCCGAGATAAACGAAATACCCTGAGAAGACTCAACACCTTTTGTCTTACCTCCTAATCTAAATAGTTCTGGAACTATAACAGACAGGCCTAAACCTACTAGTCCGAAACCAATAATCACCCATATTGGATCAACTAAAAGTACACAGGCAAAACCTATTGACCCCAGAAGTGACCCTAGAATAATTAATTGTCTAGAACCATATCTGGAGCTTATTTCATCACCCAAAAAGCGTCCGATGGCCATCGTTATAGAAAAAGCAGTATATCCCAAACCTATCATAGAAATATCTGCTAGAGATACTTTTTCTAGGTACAAGGCACTCCAATCGACGATTGCTCCTTCCGAAGCCATGACAAAGAAACCAATAAGAGCTAGCCCTAATAATGGCAAAAAATTCTTGAAATTAAAGGTGCCTTTTTCTTCTGAAACAGATACAATTTTAAAATAATGCTTTACAAAAACCATATTCAGTACAAGCATAATTAATATAACAACCAATAAGTGATTCAAGGGAACATCAACACTTTCAAGAAAAAAACTTCCAATACCAGCTCCTAAAAAACCACCAATGCTAAAAAACCCATGATTGGCTGACATGATTGTTACACCATCTTCTTTTTCTAATTCGGTTACAAGGGTATTCATTGCTATATCAGTGAAACCACAGGCAGTGCCAAAAACATACATTCCTGCACAAAGCATTATGAATGTTGAAGCAACAAAAGGTAAAATCAATGTAAAAAGCAAAATAAAAACACCATAAGCAGTTGCCTTACCAACACCTAGTTTTTTAATTAATAAAGGCGCTAAAAGAACCATTGTCAAGGTTCCAAGTGCCGTGCAAAAAAGCGCTATACCAAGTTCACCTTCATCTATACCTAGCTTGTCTTTTATTCTAGGAATGTAAATAGCCCAAGTACCTAGAAATACATTAATAGTTGCAAAGACCAGAGCTGGAGCAAAATAACGCGATTTAGAAAGTATAAGTTTAAGCGAATTCATCGAAAAAAATAAAAATCGAAAGTACATTTTTTATCACACTTTTGCTTTTTGAATCTGTTATTTTTAAAGGATTATAATTCCTATTTTTGTGTAAGACCAAAAACAATCTCTGTGTACAACTTCCAGTCTAGTCTAGAATACGCAAAACAATTAGATGCTTCCGACCAATTAGCATCCTATAGAGACAAGTTTCACATCCCTAAAGATAAAGAAGGTAATGAACTCATTTACCTCTGCGGAAATTCTCTTGGTCTACAACCTAAGTCAACAAAAAAATACATTAATCAAGAACTAGAAGATTGGGCTAATTTGGGGGTTGAAGGACATTTAGAAGCCAAGAACCCTTGGTTACCTTATCATGAATTTCTTGCAGAAACCATGGCTAAAGTTGTAGGTGCAAAACCTATTGAAGTGGTTACAATGAATACATTGACCGCAAATCTTCACTTTATGATGGTTTCGTTTTATCGCCCAACCAAAAAGCGCTATAAAATCCTGATTGAAGCCGATGCATTTCCTTCTGATAAATATGCTGTAGAATCGCAACTGCGCCATCATGGATTTGATGATAAAAAGGGGTTGATATTATGGAAAGCACGCAAAGGCGAAGAACTCGCAAATTATGAAGATTTAGAAAACATACTAGCTACTCAAGGAAACGAAATAGCACTCTTAATGATTGGTGGCGTTAACTATTATACAGGTCAATATTTCGATTTAAAACGCATCACAAAACTAGGCCATAAACATGGCTGTGTCGTTGGCTTTGATTGTGCTCATGGCGCAGGCAATGTGGAATTGAATCTTCATGATTCAGGTGCAGATTTTGCCGTCTGGTGTACTTATAAGTACTTGAATTCAGGTCCAGGAAGCCTTTCTGGATGCTTTGTACACGAACGACACGCACATAACAAAGATCTCAACCGATTTACCGGATGGTGGAGTCATAATAAACAAACACGTTTTAATATGCGTCATGAGTTTGATGTGCTTCCTGGAGCAGAAGGCTGGCAATTAAGCAATCCTCCTATCCTATCAATGGCTGCTATAAAAGCATCTTTAGACATGTTTAATGAAGTTGGCATTAAGAAATTGAATGAAAAGTCAAGAAAATTAACTGCTTACTTCGAATTTCTATTAAAGCAATTAGGCGAAGACACAATAAAAATCATAACACCAAGCAATCCTGATGAGCGTGGTTGCCAGTTATCCATTCAAGTAAAAAATGCAAATAAAGAGTTACACAATAAATTGACTGAATCCGGTGTAATAAGTGATTGGAGAGAGCCTGATGTTATCCGCTGTGCCCCTGTACCGATGTATAATTCCTATCAAGATGTGTATCACATGGTTGATAGATTAAAAAACCTCATCTAATGTATATCCCAAAGATTTACGAAAATCAAAACCTTGAAGAAGTCAAACAATTTATTCAAGAGAACAGTTTTGGTATTTTGGTAAGTCAACAAGATGGAAAATCAATGGCTACACATATTCCATTAGAACTATCTAAAAATGATGATGGAAATGATGTTTTGGTGGGACATATTAGCAAAGCCAATCCGCAGTGGCACAATTTTAAAGATAAAGGCGAGATACTCGCCATTTTTAATGGCCCACATAGTTATATATCTTCATCTTGGTATGATTTTGAAGAAGTTCCAACGTGGAATTATATCGCTGTTCATGTAAGAGGCACCATTAAAACCATAGAAGGTGAAGCTTTATACAACTCGCTTAAAGCACTTATGGAAAAATACGAAAGGCCTTCAAAAAATCCTGTGAAAATTGAGGATATGTCTGACAAGACCATGCGCCAAATTAATGGCATTATAGGCTTTGAAATTGAAATTACAGATATTCAAGCTGCTTATAAACTATCTCAAAATAGAGATGACAAGAATCACCAGACAATAATTGATGAATTAGAAGACACAAGTAATCCGGGTTCAAAAGCAATCGCAGAGCAAATGAAAAAAGAACGAAATAAATAAATGTCAGAACAACAAAATATACTCATCATCGGTGCAGGGCTATGTGGAAGTTTACTTGCCCTCAGATTAGGCCAAAGGGGCTATAATGTAACGGTCATGGAAAAGCGACCAGACTTGCGAAAAACAGATATTTCTGCTGGTCGTTCTATTAATTTAGCCTTTTCAGATAGAGGGAATAAAGCCATGAAACTTACGGGTATTGAAGACAAAGTAAAAGCACTATGCATTCCTATGAATGGTCGTATGCTTCATGATAGACTCGGAAACACCATGATGTCTAATTATAGTGGTCGAGACTATGAGTTCATTAATTCTATTTCTCGTCAAGACTTAAATTCTCTTCTTTTAGATGAGGCTGAAAAACATGAAAACGTCAGTATTCATTTCAATAAAAAGTGTAAATCTGTGGATTTCGAGCAAACTACAGCCTTATTCAAAGATTACTTAACCGAAGATGAATTTATCGAAGACGCTGACATCATTATAGCTACAGATGGTGCAGGCTCTATATTGCGAAAAAGCTATTATCTAGGCAAGAAATTCCTTTTTAGTTTCTCCCAAGAGTATTTAACACATGGTTATAAAGAATTAAGTATTCTACCCACTGAAACAGGTGATTACAAAACTTTTAAAAATGCACTTCATATATGGCCAAGAGGCGATTTCATGGTGATTGCACTACCAAATTTAGACGGTAGTTTTACAGTGACTTTGTTCTTAAGTTATGATGATGGCGAATACAATTTCAAAAATTTAACCACACCCGAAATCGTGACAGAATTCTTCCAAAAAGAGTTTCCAGATGCATTAGAACTCATGCCGCATTTAACCAAAGAATTCTTCGAAAATCCAACAGCCCCACTAGGAACCGTAAAATGCGCTCCTTGGTATTATAAAGGTAATACCTTACTCATGGGAGATTCTGCGCATGCTATTGTACCATTTTATGGTCAAGGTATGAATGCGTCTTTTGAAGACGTTGTAGAATTTGATAAAGTACTCGATCAAAATTTAGAAAATTGGGAAGCAATTTTCTCAACCTATGAAAAAAACCGTAAAAAAGATACAGACGCTATTGCAGATTTAGCGGTTGATAATTTTCATGAAATGAAAGATCATGTTGGCCAAGCTATATTTCAAGAAAAGCGAAAAATTGAAATGGCACTGGAAGAGAACTTTCCAAACGATTACTCTTCTAAATATTCATTAGTAACTTTTAATGAACACATTGGCTATCGCGAAGCCATGTTAAGAGGACGCGCTCAAGACAAAGCCATATTAAATATGCTTGCTGATAATGTAATTCATGTTGATGGCGATTTAGAAGACATTTTAAACAAAGTAAAAAAAGAAACCGAAGCCATTCTTGAAGATGATAGAATTGCTGGATTAAAATGAGTTAGCAGTTAGCAGAAATAAAAGATAAATTGAGACAAAAACGAATCATAGTAAAATTCATGTCCCAAATCAATTCAAAGAATTGAACATTGAAATGCAGAAATAATGAGCGAAGGAATGAAGATGCAAAGCAAAGCTTTAAGCACGTAATTCCGAAAGAGAATGTTCCGCAGGAATTTCCTCATTTCAATTTGATTTTTTGGTTCGTTTTGTATCAAGACAAAATGAATAAAGAAAAATAGTATTAACTTAAACAATGAGATTCCTGTCTCCGCAAAAATTAAGAAAGTCATGAGAGATAAAGAGAACAAGATTCCTGCCTCCGCAGGAATTGGAGTAACACCAAGAGGTGCCTATCCGCATACTAAACGTGTAGGCGATTTTATATTTGTATCTGGCACAAGTTCAAGGCGAGCCGATAATACCATTGCTGGTGTCGATATTATCGATGAGATGGGCACAAAACGATTAAATATTGAAGTACAAACTCGTGAAGTCCTAAACAATATCGCAAAGAACTTAGAAAAAGCTGGCGCGTCCATGAGCGATGTGGTAGATGTGACATCTTTTTTAGTGAATATGAATGATTTTGCAGACTATAATAAGGCATATGCCGAATTTTTTAATGCTGAAACAGGACCAACGCGAACAACCGTAGCCGTACACCAATTACCACATCCAGATTTAGTGGTGGAGATTAAAGTGATGGCGTATAAAAAAAGATAACAATCAATGTGTCAGTTCGAGTGTTTTGCAAAGCAAAATGTATCGAGAACTATTAGAATTTACACATTTAAAATACTTCTCGATACAATTTCAATGAATTGAAATCACTCGAAGTGACGATTTGTAACATTTCACTATATTCATACACACATAGCTAATCAACCTCAACTACAACCATCAACCTAATTTACTTTCAACCTAAAGAAAGTAAATGATTAAATTTTTCCGCCGAATTCGGCAACAACTGCTTTCCGAAAATAAATTTTCGAAATACCTCATCTATGCTTTTGGTGAAATTGCACTAGTTATTATTGGTATATTAATAGCACTTGGCATCAACAATCAGAATGACCAGAGGAAAAACAATGCATTAGAAGCTACTTACTATTGCAAGCTCTTATCTGATTTTGAAGCAGATAAAATACTTCGAGAGGAACTTAATTTAAAGGTAGACGAAAGGGTAAGACTTAGCAAGGAACTTATGTTAGAATTAGCATCAGGTGAAAAGGACAAGGGCTTTTTGGTTAATAAATTTTTAAAAGCGTACAGAACGGAAACCTATCTGCCCAGAAATATCACCTATCAAGATTTAGTATCTTCAGGAAACATTAAACTATTAAAAGATGAGCCCATTAGGAACAGTCTCATTGAGTTTAATAGACAATTAGACGACATGCGCATCCTTATTAAAGAAAATAGAGAACAACTGGTCAATGAGGTTTTTAAGCTCATAAATTCATCCATTGATTTCGGTATTTACGAATTTGATTATGTCAATGACCTAATTGGTTCAGAGGTTTTGGCTACCCTACCAAAAAGTGATTGGCACAAAGACCCAAGTAGTGACTATTACAAAAAATTTCAACATGTGCTAATTTTTAATATAGCCATTGCAGATAGGCAAAAACAGCAATTTGGATTTATAAATACGCTAATGGAAAAACCTTACAAGTTATTAAGTGCTAAGTGCGATGCAGAATAAAAAAATCCATGATTAAATTCTTCAGAAAAATACGATACAACCTTATGAGTGAAAATAAAACAGGTAAATACTTTAAATACGCTATTGGCGAAATTATTCTTGTGGTTGTTGGAATCCTCATTGCATTGCAGATTAATAATTGGAATGAAGGCAAAAAAGCTAAAGCAAAAGAACGAGAAGCACTTCTCGAAATCGTATCAGATTTGGAATATAGTCTCAATGATTTAGATAAGGTTGTTAATACACAGAACAATAATTTAACAAAAAATATTAACTCGCTCAAAACCTTAATTAAGGTCTTACAAACAGACCAGAAATACCATGACTCTTTAGGGATTCACTTTTATGCGACAAACTCATATGACGAACCCTATTTTAAAACAAGTGGTTACAATTCGCTTTCATCAATTGGTATGGATTTAGTAGAAGATTCAAAAATTCGTTCGGCAATAGGGCAGTTTTATAGTGCTGCAATCAGTGATACTGAAGGAGCATTCAGCGAATTAAAGCAAGATTTTCATGAATATATGTTAGATTTTATAAGAAAAGATTTTACACTTTTAACTTTAGATAAAGGGCAAAAAGTATTATACCCTAATAATTATGAAACGCTGAAGGTTAATAAAGAATATATTCAATCTTTAAGAATTTTTTTAGCGCTCAATGAAGCTTATCGAAATAGCTTAAATGATATTAAGGATGAAGCTATTCAATTAAAAGAAAACATTGAAACTTACATAAAAGAACACTAACTTGTCCTTCCTGTGAAGGTTCGACCAGACTAAATATGAATATCCAAAACTACATAAACGGTCAATTCCTAAATCCGCTTGCAGATGAGTGGATAGACAACTACAACCCAGCAAATGGAGACGTGTATGGGCAAATACCTAACTCATCTAAAGCCGATGTAGAAAACGCCTATATCGCTGCAAAATCTGCGTTTCCAGTTTGGTCGCAAACCACGTTTGAGGAACGTAGCAGGATTATGATTAAAATTTCTGAGTTATTGGAAGCCAACTTACAACGTTTCGCAGAAGCTGAAAGCAAGGACAATGGCAAACCTATTTCTTTGGCAAAAGCAGTTGACATTCCTCGTGCTGCCAGTAATTTTAGGTTCTTTGCGAATGCCATTACCCAATTTGCTAGCGAGAGCCATGAGAGCGTAGGACAACAAGCCATTAATTACACATTAAGACAACCCATTGGTGTTGTAGGTTGTATTTCACCATGGAACCTCCCACTCTATTTGTTTACTTGGAAAATCGCTCCAGCCATCGCAGCTGGAAATTGCGTGGTTGCCAAACCAAGCGAAGTCACTCCAATGACAGCCTATTTATTGGGCGAAATTTGCACGGAAGCTGGTCTTCCAAAAGGTGTTCTCAATATCGTGCATGGACTAGGCACAACAACAGGTCAAGCCATTGTTGAGCATCCAGACATCAAAGCGATTAGTTTTACAGGTGGCACTGCAACGGGAGCGCATATTGCTAAAGTAGCTGCACCAATGTTCAAGAAATTGTCTTTGGAACTAGGCGGAAAAAATCCAAACATCATTTTTTCCGACTGCGATTATGAAGATATGTTGAGCACAACGGCACGGTCTTCATTCGCTAATCAAGGGCAAATATGCCTTTGCGGAAGTCGTATTTTTGTAGAAGCATCTATTTATGAAAAATTCAAGAAAGACTTTGTTGAAAAAGTAAAGAAATTAAAAGTCGGACATCCATCAGATGACAATACTCAAATTGGTGCGTTAATTTCTAAACCACATCTGGATAAAGTGATGGACTATATCAACATCGCTAAAGAAGAAAACGGAAACGTGCTTTGTGGTGGCAATCAAGTTACAGTAAAAGGCTATGAAAATGGTTACTATCTGGAACCAACAGTCATCGAGGTTCCTAATGATGAATGTCGCGTTAATCAAGAAGAGATTTTTGGGCCAGTCGTTACTATAATGCCTTTTAATTCTGAAGACGAAGTACTTCAAATGGCCAACAAAGTAAAATATGGTTTATCAGCTACGCTTTGGACCAATGACCTCAAACGCACCATGCGCATGAGTAATCAATTACAGGCAGGAATCGTTTGGGTAAATACCTGGATGATGCGAGATTTACGAACACCTTTTGGTGGTGTTAAAGCATCCGGTGTAGGTCGTGAAGGTGGGTTTGAAGCGTTACGCTTTTTTACCGAGGCCAAGAATGTTTGTATAAAATATTGACAAGGAGTTGTCATGCTGAATTTATTTCAGCATCTGAATTATAAATTGAATTAACATTAAATAGTTCCTGAAACAAATTCAGGATAACAAATATGGATTTAAAACTAAATAACAAATACGCCCTTGTCTGTGGCAGCACGGCTGGAATAGGAAAAGCAACAGCAATGGCTTTAGCTTCAGAGGGTGTGCAAGTAACATTGATCGCTCGTAACGAAGACAAACTAAAAGTTACTTTGAAAGAATTACCTCAACATCGTAATCATGATTATGTTGTTGCCGATTTTTCAAATCCAGATGAGCTTAAAAAAAATGTATCCCATTACATATCTAACAATCATGGATTTCATATTCTGGTAAATAATACTGGTGGTCCAGCTGGTGGACCCGTTTTCTCCGCTGGGTTAGATGAATTTCAAAATGCATTTACACAACATTTAAAATGCAATCATGTATTGGCACAAACCACTGTTCCTTTTATGAAAGACGAAAACTACGGACGTATCATTAATGTGATTTCCACCTCTGTAAAACAACCTTTAGATGGTTTAGGTGTTAGTAATACCATACGAGGAGCTGTTGCCAATTGGAGTAAAACGCTTGCCAACGAGCTTGGCCAATTTGGAATAACAGTTAACAATGTACTTCCAGGTGCCACTGCGACAGAACGTTTATCTGAAATCATAAAAAACAAGTCTACAAAAGGAGGAATCTCTGTTGACGAAGCGAGTAATGCCATGATGAATGCCGTTCCTGCAAAACGTTTTGCCAAACCAGAAGAAACAGCCAATGCCATTACATTTCTAGCAAGTGAAGCTGCCAGTTATATCAATGGAATTAATCTGCCTGTAGATGGTGGAAGAACAAAATCCCTGTAACTGCTCATCCCTAACCCTTCCCAACGGGAAGGGAATAGATTACACAAATATTATTTACCTTTAGCTTAGAATTGAACTAATTTATAACAAAACACTCTTGTCCGCCCGAGTAAGAGTTCCTTCCCTTTGGGAAGGCTAGGATGGGCTTTTTATCATGAGTAAATTATATCCTCCAATAAATTTTAAAGAATGGATTGATGAAAATCGCCATCTGTTAAAACCACCTGTTGGTAATAAAGTTGTTTGGAAAAATGGTGACTTTATAGTCATGGTCGTCGGAGGTCCGAATAGCAGAAAGGATTATCATTATAATGAAACTCCTGAATTTTTCTATCAAGTAGAGGGAGATATTACTTTAAAAGTAATTGATAAAGGGACTCCTAAAGACATTCACATAAAAGAAGGTGAAATTTTCTTGTTACCGCCTAAAGTACCTCATTCGCCGCAAAGAGGCGCTAATACTGTCGGCTTAGTAATAGAATACCCAAGAGAAAAAGGAGTTCAAGATGCACTACTTTGGTTCTGCGAAAATTGTACAACCAAGTTATATGAAGAGGATTTCACTCTAGATAATATAGAGACTGATATGCCAAAGATTTTTGATAATTACTACAGCGACTCAGATAAACGTAGTTGTCCAAAC
>CALDUJ010000032.1 GCA_937923735.1 uncultured Flavobacteriaceae bacterium
CGAACCAAGGACCCTCTGATTAACAGTCAGATGCTCTAACCAACTGAGCTAAGGAGGACTGTTTTTCGCATTAGCGAGGGCAAATATAGGCGTTTTTTTAATTTGTTCAAATAATTAATTAAAATTAATTACTTAATTAAATATAGCTTTTACAACATCATTTCCATTAGCGAATAACACTAATGCTATTAGTATAAAGAAACCTACCATTTGCGCTTTTTCTAAAAAAGCTTCGCTTGGTTTACGCTGTGTTATCATTTCGTATAATAAGAACATAACATGGCCCCCATCTAATGCAGGTATAGGCAATAAATTTAGCACTCCTAACATGATTGATAGAAATGCTGTAATCCTCCAAAAATCTTCCCATATCCAAGAATCTGAAAAAATATCAAAAATAGCTTTAAACCCACCAACACCTTTATATGCTCCTGTGCTAGGTGTAAAAATCAATTTTAACTGTTCACCGTACTTTTTAAATTCTTTAACAAACTTGTCAGTTCCAGCACCAAAACTTTCAGCGAAAGTATATTCTTTTCGAGCTATATGTATGTAACCCAGCTCTTCAAATAGATTATAAGATCCTCCTCTATTAAGACCAAGCCTGCCTTCTTCATCAACTTTAAGAGGAATATTTATTTGATTTTTGTTCCGCAAAATCTTGGCTGTTATTGTTTGATTTTTGTAATCTTTTAAGGCCTCTTCAATTTGGTCAAAATATCTTAAATCCTTATCATTAATACCAATAATAACATCACCTTCTTTTAAATCTGCCGACGCATTCTGCAATGTATCTACTGTACGTTTTACGTAAAATGGAGTTCTTATTTGCAATAACGGGCCGCCTTTTTTCCCTGCATCAGATAATCTACCTGCAAAATCTAGCGGAAATTGTATTTCTTTCTCAACTCCATCTCTTTTAATAATAGCTTCTTTAGCTGTTAAAAAACTATATGTTAAATCGGCAATATTTTCATAAGTATTACCATTAATTGAGACTATATTATCTCCCGTTTTAAAACCAATATCCTTTAGTACAGGGTTTTCAATAATATATCCATCTTGAATACTATTTGTTGCTATGGTTGTATCTCCATAATAACCAGACATAAACACATAAATAACCCAAGCCAAAATAAAATTTACCGTAACACCGCCTAACATGATGATTAAGCGTTGCCAAGCTGGTTTAGACCTAAACTCCCATGGTTGTGGTGGTTTTGCCATTTGTTCCTTGTCCATGCTCTCGTCAATCATTCCGGCAATCTTTACATAACCTCCCAACGGTAACCAGCCAATACCATAAACAGTCTCCCCTATCTTCTTCTTGAAAAGCGAATACTTTACATCAAAAAACAGATAAAATTTTTCAACTTTAGTTTTAAACAACTTGGCAGGAATAAAATGACCTAGTTCATGCAAAACTATTAATATAGAGAGGCTTAATAAGAATTGGGATATTTTAATAACAACTTCCATCTACAAATTTCAGGGGATAATAATCGCACAAAAATACACTTTTCACCTCACTAAAAAAATTCATTCGATGAAGTGTAACCTCCTTTAACAATCCTTTGTGAATCAGAGTTGTAATCGCATGATTGTTAAAAATGAATTTTGAATGTTAAAAAGGTGTATTTCAGTTTGTTTCATATTACTTTTACATCAAATAATAAAGATGCTCGATTTTTTTAAAAAGTATACGTTTTTTGCCATTATACTGGCTATATTATCGGTCATTATTGTGACCATTTTCTATTCAATTTTAAATGTTGAAAAACCGCTACCTATTTATCAACCCAGTAATATGAAACCTACCATGGTTGATAGCACTATACAACACATTAGTAAATATCATAAAATCGCAAATTTCAGTTTAACTAATCAAAATGGTAAACCAATTACTCAAGGTGATTATGAAGATAAAATTTATGTAGCTGATTTCTTTTTTACAACCTGTCGAACTATTTGCCCTATTATGACAGATAATATGCTTGAAATACAAAAATTCATCATTAACGACCCAGAAGTCATGTTGCTGTCCCATTCCGTAACCCCAGAAATCGATTCGGTTGAACAGCTAAAACGCTATGCTAAATTAAAAGGCGTAAACGACTCTAAATGGAATCTTGTTACGGGTGATAAAAAACAAATTTATGATTTGGCCAGAAAGTCTTACCTAGTAGTAGAGAGTGACCCCTTGGAGCAGTATGGCATGATTCACACAGAAAATTTTGCACTTATTGACAAAGATAAGCGCATTAGAGGCATATACAATGGCGTAAGTAAAAATGGGATTGATAGCTTATTAATTGACCTAAAAATCCTAAAAAAAGAATATGCCTCGAAAAACAACAATTAATTAGAAGAATCACTTATTTTCTATTATTTTTGTTTCTTAGAATGAATCTAAATAAGCGTGAGTACTACCCTAGCAGACCTTAAAAAAGGCGAAAAAGCCATCATAAAAGAAATTTCATCCAATAAAGTTCCTTTAAAGCTCTTGGAAATGGGATGTTTGCCAGGTAATGAAGTGCAATTACTTCAACTGGCTCCATTTAAAGACCCTATGTACCTCAATGTAAATGGGAGCCATTTAGCCATCAGACTAGACACCGCTAAACTTATTATTATCGAAAATGTTACGAATGGCTAAACAGTTAAACGTTGCGCTTATTGGTAATCCTAATACTGGTAAAACATCTGTTTTTAATGCCCTGACTGGTCTTAACCAAAAAGTAGGTAATTATCCGGGTATTACTGTTGAAAAAAAACAAGGTATTTGCAAATTACCTCGTGGCGTTAAAGCGCATATTCTAGATCTTCCCGGCACTTATAGTTTGAATGCCTCATCTATGGATGAAAATGTGGTTATAGAACTATTACTCAACAAAAATGACAAGGATTTTCCAGATGTAGCTGTGGTAATTAGTGATGTAGAAAACCTTAAACGTAACTTATTACTATTTACCCAAATTAAAGACTTAGAAATCCCCGTTATCCTTGCAATTAACATGAGCGATAGGATGGATTATAAGGGTATTTCTCTTGACATTCCTTATTTAGAAGAACAACTTCAAACCAAGATTGCTCTAATAAGCACAAGAAAAAACAAAGGCATACAAGAGCTTAAAGACCTTATTATTGGTTACAAAACTATTTCGACTACACCTTGTGTTGATGCTTCAACTATTGATGTTGAGTACTTTAATCGCCTCAGAAATGCTTTTCCTAATCAACTATTATATAAGCTTTGGTTAGTAATTACCCAGGATGTTAATTTTGGTAAAACTGACAGAAAAGAACCTAACATCGAAAGCTTCAAGACTAAGTCTACTTCCGAATTAAAGAGGCTTCAACAAAAAGAAACTATAAAACGCTATCAGTTTATAAATGAAGTCTTAAAAACTGGACAAACAATTGATGTATCTAAAGCTAAAGACTTAAGAAGCAAGTTTGATAGAATACTGACTCATAAAATTTGGGGTTATGTTATTTTTGGAATTATCCTGTTAACCATATTCCAAGCCATATACGATTGGTCCAGCGTTCCAATGGATTTTATAGATAGTGCATTTGCATCATTTAGCGAATGGGCAAAACGTATGCTTCCTGAAGGTGCATTTACAAATCTCATTGCTGAAGGGATTATTCCTGGACTTGGTGGTATAGTTATCTTTATTCCTCAAATAGCCTTTCTATTTCTTTTTATTGCCATTCTAGAAGAAAGCGGATATATGAGTCGCGTTGTCTTTTTAATGGATCGCATTATGCGTCGATTTGGATTGAGCGGGAAAAGTGTAGTGCCTCTTATTTCTGGTACAGCGTGTGCCATTCCTGCGATTATGGCAACCCGTAATATTGAAAACTGGAAAGAGCGATTAATTACCATTTTGGTAACACCTTTCACAACCTGTTCTGCGCGTTTACCAGTCTACCTTATCATAATAGCTCTAGTAATTCCGGAGGGACGCATTATCGGTTTAAGTTATCAGGCATTAACGCTAATGCTTTTATACCTCATTGGATTCGGAATTGCTGTTTTATCTGCTTGGTTATTAAACAAAGTTTTAAAAATAAAAAGCAAGTCTTATTTCGTAATTGAGATGCCAAATTACAAGCTACCTATGTTTAAAAATGTAGCCATAACAGTTATTGAAAAAACAAAGTCCTTTGTTTTTGGTGCAGGTAAAATCATATTAGCAATATCCATTGTATTATGGTTTTTAGCATCTTATGGTCCAGGAAAAGACTTCAATAATGCCGAAGAAATAGTAACAAGTGAATATACTTCTCAACAACTTTCTGAAGAGGAGTTGCAAACAAAAATAGCATCTCATAAGTTAGAACACTCTTTCATTGGGATTGCCGGAAGAGCCATTGAACCAGCAATTAGACCACTTGGCTACGATTGGAAGATTGGTATTGCTCTTATAAGCTCCTTTGCAGCTAGAGAAGTATTTGTGGGTACATTAGCAACTATTTATAGTGTTGGTAGCGAAGAAGAAGAAACCATTAAAAACCGAATGGCGGGCGAAGTTAATCCTATTCTTGGAGGCCCATTATTTAATTTTGCTAGTGGAATTTCTTTGCTACTCTTTTATGCATTTGCCATGCAGTGTATGAGCACACTCGCTATTGTAAAACGAGAAACTAACAGTTGGAAATGGCCTATGTACCAGTTGGTAATCATGACTGCAATAGCATACATAGCTGCATTGATTGCATATCAATTCTTGAAATAAAAGGCTATCTTTATAAAACAAACATGAACGATATCATCCAAAACATACTCGTATTTACTGCTTTAGGAATGGCAGTATTTTTTCTAGTTAGAAAGTTTCTTTGGAAGAAAACTGTAAAAGCAAAAGACACCTCTTGTGGAACGGATGATTGTGGATGTCATTAATTAATCCCAACAGATAGCACATATTCTTCGTCTCTTACTTTTGTAAGTCCTTTAGGGTGTGGAGACAAAGTAAGCCCTCTAAGCAATAAGTTATTTGAAGCAAACAATTGCATGTTATTATTTTTAGTCATTCCGTTAGCATGAAATATTAGTGTTTTTTCATGCGAAAACTCTCCGTTTTTATAAACAGCTACTAAAACTTCTGCCTCACCAGCGCGAATACAATTCACCTCTTTTGGACAACGGGAATCAGCAATGAGCTCAACAAATTCGATGCTTACTTCGTCAATATCCATTATATCTCCTACTCCTAATTGAGCAATTTCCGATTGTGAAAAAGAAGGTATAGAAACCGTTAGAAAAAGAAGTAACATGTATTTCATAATATAATGTTTTGGTTAAAGACGAGCTTTCTTAAACTGTGTGACAAAAAATTAATATAAATTTTACCTGTAACACCAGTTAATACACTTCCTAAACCATGCCAAATTACTATTTCTTATGATTTTGTTGAAATTTTAGCTACATTTGAATAATATTTAAGCATACTTAAAAATTAATTAAAGCACATTAAATGTCTGTAGCCATTGAGAATTTTGTAAAAGCCATTTACAAAAATGATAAGCATGATAGCAATGATACCAAGCCAGGTAATATTGCTAAAAAATTAGGTATCTCCAATGCTGCGGCAACCGATATGGCAAAGAAACTGGCTGCTAAAGATTTATTGCATTATAAAAAGTACCAAGCACTTCAGTTAACCGAAAAAGGCACAAAAATGGCGCTTAACGTCGTGCGAAAACATCGCCTTTGGGAAGCATTCTTATTCAAAACATTCGATATGTCTTTGCACGATATACATAGAGAAGCGGAATTGCTAGAACATCAAACATCCGATTTTTTAGCTGAAAAAATAAGTACCTATCTCGGACATCCAGAGTTTGACCCGCATGGAGATCCAATTCCAAATTCAGATGGAGAAATAACGACCACAAACACATATGTTTCCCTCGCTAATGCTGAAGAAGGTAATACATATGTCATTTCTCGATTAATGAGCGATGATAAAGAGTTTTTTGAATTCTGCGCACTTAACGGATTGAAAAATGGTAACACTGTTTTAGTATCAAAACAGTTCAGTAAAAACAAAATGACTCAAATAAGAATCAATAATAACACGATTCTTTTAAACGAGGATTTTACTAAAATTATTTACGTTAATGAAACCAATTAAGCAATTATTACTCACTACAGCACTTGTATTGTCTTGTGTCGCATTTGCTCAAGATGTCAGGTTTGAAAACCCTTTAGTAACAGATAGACCAGATGCTACAGAGGCTTCTTCTACCTTAGGTAAAGGTGTTTTCCAGCTAGAAACAGGTGGTTTTTATGAATCTTTTGAAGAAAACAATATTCAATTAGAGACATATACATACAACACTATGTTAATGCGTTATGGTCTTTTAGACAACCTAGAGTTTAGAGTAGGCTGGAACTATCTTGAAGGCGTTACAAAAGTTAATGGTGACAAACTAGACAATGTCACTAGTGGTTTTTCACCTATACTCTTAGGAGTGAAGCTTGATATTACAGAAGAAAAAGGTGGCTTGCCAGAAATAGCGCTTCTGTTGCATGTAAATCATCCATTCTTTGCATCTAATGATTATAAAACTATAAGTCCAGGCACAGATTTCAGGTTTTCACTAGCACATACGCTTAGTGAGAAATCCAGTTTGGGTTATAATCTAGGTATGTCATGGAGCGGGGATTCTACTAGAGAAAGTTATCTCTATACAGTAGCTTATGGTTATAGTGTTTCTGATAAACTTGGGGCTTATGCTGAATTATATGGCGATATCCCTGGAGGGCTTAGTTTCAACCATTATTGGGATGCAGGACTAACCTATTTAGCATCAAATAACCTTCAATTAGATGCTTATTTTGGAAGTAGTATTACCGAAGGACAAGATTTATTAGTAGGACTTGGCGCTAGTTTTAGAATCCTTCCATCAAAAAAAATTCAATAAAATGAAAAAAAACATACTTATACTATTCGTTTTAACACTCGTTTTTAGTTGTAAAAATGACAAACAAACAAACGGAAAATTAAATGTCGTTACGACTACATCAATGATTACTGATTTGGTAACCAATATAGGCGGCGATAATATAAATATTCAAGGTTTGATGGGAAGTGGTGTAGACCCTCATTTATACAAAGCTAGTGAAGGTGATGTCTCAAAACTTGCGAATGCCGACCTCATCTTTTACAACGGATTACATTTGGAAGGCAAGCTTGTAGAGGTTTTTGAAAAAATGGGAAGTCAGAATATAAACACGATTGCTATCGCAGAAATAATTGATAAGAATACGCTGATTGGTTCAGATTATTTTCAAAGTAATTACGACCCGCACATTTGGTTTGACGTTTCTTATTGGAAACAAACTACAGAATATGTAGTTGAAAAACTCTCTGAAGCTATTCCAGAACAAAAAGCTACTTTTAAAGCTAATGGTGCTTCCTATTTAGAAAAATTAAATGCTCTTGAAACAAAGCTTAAGTCTACTATTGAAACACTCCAAAAAGAGAAACGCATATTAGTGACTGCACATGATGCTTTTAACTATTTCGGAAAAGCTTTTGGTTTTGAAGTCGTCGGTCTACAAGGCTTATCGACAGCTACAGAAGCAGGTGTTCAAGATGTGCAAAAGCTAGCAGCGTTTATTATTGAAAAAGATGTCAAGGCAGTTTTCGTAGAAAGCTCTGTCCCTAAACGAACCATTGAAGCATTAAAAGCTGCAGTAAATTCCAAAGGGCATAATGTTCAAATTGGTGGTACACTATTTTCAGATGCTTTAGGTAATGCAGGAACCATTGAAGGGACATACATAGGAATGTTTGAGTATAACGTAAATACGATTGTAAACGCACTTAAGTAATGAGCAAGAAGATTGCAGTAAAAGTTGACGATTTAACCGTGGCTTACAACTACAAGCCAGTGCTCTGGGATATCGATCTTGAAATCCCAGAAGGTGTTTTAATGGCTATTGTAGGGCCTAATGGTGCAGGGAAATCAACACTGATTAAATCTATTCTAGGGATACTAAATCCTATTGCTGGAAGTGTAAGCATCTACGACAAACCTTATGACAAACAACGCTCTTTAGTGGCATATGTTCCTCAAAAGGGAAGTGTCGATTGGGATTTTCCTACCACAGCGCTAGACGTAGTTATGATGGGAACCTATGGAAGTTTGGGTTGGATAAAAAGACCTAGGCAAAAAGAAAAGAAAGCCGCGTTAGAAGCTTTAGAGAAAGTGGGAATGTTATCCTTCAAAGGCAGACAGATAAGTCAGCTCTCAGGTGGTCAACAACAGAGAATTTTCTTGGCAAGAGCACTTGTGCAAAATGCGTCTATTTATTTTATGGATGAACCTTTTCAAGGTGTCGATGCAACTACTGAGATTGCCATTATTAATATTTTAAAAGAACTCAGAAAAGCAGGCAAAACAGTTATTGTTGTTCATCATGATTTACAAACAGTTCCTGAGTATTTTGATTGGGTTACTTTTTTAAATGTTAAGAAGATTGCCACAGGACCAGTAAAGGATATCTTTAATGATGATAATTTAACTAAAACCTACGGCATTAATTATAAAGTTAGTATTCAGGAATAATAAAGTAGCCAGTGAACAGTTGCAGTTTGCAGTGCTTACTCGAATGAAAAACATAAATCACAGGAAGCTCTTTTCCTATTTTAGGAAAGGTGGGTTTTAAAGTCATTAAGACTTTAAAAGTCGGAAAGGTAAAAACAAAAATAAAGCGTAGCAGGATATAGTTTCTGCTTTCGCAGGAATTATGGACATACAAGAGTATTTTTCATTAGTATTCAGCGACTATACCCTAAGAACCATTACACTTGGGACAGCCATTCTCGGTGCTGTAACAGGGATGCTTGGTAGTTTCGCTGTACTCAGAAAACAAAGTCTTTTGGGGGATGCTATTTCTCATGCAGCTTTGCCTGGAATTGCCATTGCGTTTTTAATTACTGGGGCTAAAGACAGTAATATTTTATTATTAGGAGCTCTAGTAAGTGGATTAATTGGCACGTTTTGGATTCGGGGTATTATCAAAAAAACGCACCTAAAATCTGACACGGCTTTAGGACTCATATTATCTCTATTTTTCGGGTTTGGGATGCTACTCCTAACTTTTATCCAAAAGCAGCCAAATGCCAATCAAGCTGGTCTGGACAAATATTTGTTCGGACAAGCTGCCACATTAGTTGAAAGTGATGTTTGGATGATGGCGATTGTTACTGGGATTTGTCTCCTAGTCCTGTTGGTGTTTTGGAAAGAATTTAAAATGTTACTATTTGACGCTGATTACACTAAGACACTAGGTTTTAACACAAAACTCATAGACATCTTGATAACCAGCTTTATTGTTTTAGCCATTGTTTTAGGCCTACAAACCGTAGGTGTTGTACTTATGAGCGCGATGTTATTGGCACCAGCTGCAGCAGCTCGCCAATGGACAAATAGTCTTGCTGTCATGGTATTTCTAGCAGCTTTATTTGGTGCATTTTCAGGTGTTTTTGGCACCGCCATAAGTGCTAGCCAAAACAACTTATCTACTGGTCCCGTAATTGTTTTAGTCGCTGCTGTTTTTGTAATCATCTCCTTTGTGTTTTCTCCTAGTCGTGGGTTATTATTTAAACAAATTAGATTGATAAAAAATAGACGTGATTTAGAACTTCATAAAACCTTGGCATTCATGTATAATATTGCTGAAAACCATGAAAATATATCACATCCGCATGCTATTAAAATATTGAATAATTTTCAAGGTTTTACTCGAGGCACGCTTCAAAAACTAGTAAATAAAGACTATGTAACCTTAGATGGAAATATGTGGAGTTTAACAAAAGATGGCTTTGAGGCAGCCTCTAATTTATATAATCAGCAATCTAGCAATAATGAGTAATGCGCAGATAGAAATACAGCTCATTGCTAGCTTGGTAGCGATTGCTTGCGCCATTCCCGGAACATTTTTAGTCCTAAGAAAAATGGCTATGATTAGTGATGCTATTAGTCATTCCATTTTACCTGGAATAGTAATTGGGTTCTTTATCACCCAAGACCTCAACTCCCCGCTTCTTGTTCTATTGGCAGCCTTAACGGGCATCATTACGGTAGTTTTGGTGGAATATATTCAGAAAACTGGGCTTGTAAAAGAAGATACTGCGATTGGCCTAGTATTTCCAGCCTTATTTAGTATTGGTGTTATTATGATTGCCAAGAACGCCAACGATGTACATTT
>CALDUJ010000033.1 GCA_937923735.1 uncultured Flavobacteriaceae bacterium
GGCACTTCAGAGATTAAAAGAAGCTTCTGAAAAAGCAAAAATAGAATTATCGAGTTCTGCACAAACAGAAATCAATTTACCATATGTAACAGCTACCGCTAGTGGACCAAAACACTTGGTAAGAACGTTAACGCGTGCAAAGTTCGAACAATTAATAGACGACTTAATTAAAAGAACTATTGAGCCATGTGCAACAGCTTTAAAAGCTGCTGGGCTAAAGAAAACAGATATTGATGAAGTTATTCTTGTTGGAGGTTCTACGCGTATTCCAGCTGTACAGGCAGAAGTTGAGAAGTTTTTTGGTAAAGCACCAAGTAAAGGTGTAAATCCTGATGAAGTTGTAGCAGTAGGAGCAGCGATACAAGGAGGCGTGTTATCTGGAGATGTTAAGGATGTATTGTTACTTGATGTAACACCTTTATCTCTAGGTATTGAAACTATGGGAAGCGTCATGACGAAGTTAATTGAGGCTAATACAACGATTCCTACTAAGAAATCACAAGTATTCTCAACGGCAGCAGATAATCAGCCTTCGGTGGAGATTCACGTACTACAAGGAGAGCGTGCTATGGCTGGAGACAACAAAACGATTGGTCGTTTTCATTTAGATGGAATTCCACCAGCGCAAAGAGGTGTACCTCAAATTGAAGTGACGTTTGATATCGATGCTAATGGATTGATTCATGTTACTGCTTTGGATAAAGCAACAGGAAAATCTCAAGATATCAGAATTGAAGCATCTTCTGGATTAACAGATGAAGAAATCGAGAAAATGAAGCAAGAAGCTGAAGCTAATGCAGATGCAGACGCTAAGGCTAAAGAAACTGCTGATAAGCTGAATAGTGCTGACGCTATGATTTTTCAAACGGAGAAGCAATTGAAAGAGTTTGGAGATAAATTATCTGATGATAAGAAAAAACCAATTGAAGAAGCCTTAGAAGAACTGAAGAAAGCTTACGAAACTAAAGATGTTGGTGTCATTGAACCAGCGTTGGAGAAAATTAATGAAGCTTGGAAAGTAGCATCAGAAGAAATGTACAAGGCACAGGCAGAAGCTCAAGGTGGAGATGCTGGAGCTGGGGCAGACCCAAGTCAAAACGGAGAAGCTAAAGATGGTGAAGATGTACAAGACGTAGATTTCGAAGAAGTGAAGTAACAAATTCCTGTAAAGGCAGGAATCTCTTCAAAAATAATCTGTGTGCATGGGTTCGATTCCCATATTCTCCACAAAGAAACTACTCAAGGGGAATTAGCTCACTGGTTAGAGCAACAGTTTGAAATAAGTAAAAGCGCAGCTAAAGTAGCTGCGTTTTTTGTTCTTAGGTAGGAGTTTTAAACTTAAGCTTGTTTATTAAGTAAAGTCAAACAGTATGAGACCTAAAACTTTACTTCTATTATCTATTTTAAGCTACTTACTCACATTCTATTCAACAGCCCAAGAAAATAAGAATATTTTCATATTTGGTCACAGTTTAATTGTTCATGACCCACCAATAAACCCAACACCTAGCAATGAAACCACAGTCCCACATTGGTTGCATTTTCTTGCAGAAGCAGATACTAACACAATTGCAGTGAGTGGACAATATGGTTTTTTGCCACAGCATGCTAACCTGCCGCCAATATCTCAATGGGGTTTTGATTATGTTACTCCAGCTTGGGAGTCTGATACAGAGCCATTTTCAGATGCAAATTTTAATACGATTTTACTAACGGCTGGAAATTTCATTCAGGACCAGCCGTCTAATGTTGCGTATTATAATAATCCTAACATGACACCTGTATCTGCAACTGTAGATATAATCGATTGGGTAAACCAACAAAATGTTAATACACCAATTTATATTTACGAAAATTGGCCAGACATGGCTGGGTTTTTAAATAATGGATTTCCCGCTTCAAATACAGAATTTCAAAACTATAATAGTTATACTGAAAATGCTTTTAATGATTGGTGGTTAGATTATCAGGATTTCCTAATCGCAGAAAGACCTGATGAGACAATAAAAATGATCCCTGTTGGACCAATTATTAGTAAGTTATTATCCCAAGCGCCATATAATCAAATCCCAATTACAGAATTGTATGAAGATGATGCACCGCATGGAATGCCTACAATATATTTTATAGCAGCAATCATAACGTATTCTGCTATCTACCAAACGCCTACGCCCTCTAATTTCACAGTACCAAATACAGTAAATAATGTTATAGCTTCTAATTACAGTAACATTACTAATTTTATTTGGAATGAGCTTTTAGCTTTTAATTTTGATGCTAACGGTGAAAGCAGAGTTTTTACTGATAACTCTTTAAGTGTCAGCGATTTTTCATTGACTGATATTTCAATATATCCAAATCCAACAGATCACATCTTGTACTTTAATACAAGTATTAACGATGTTAAAATTGAGTGTTATGATGTTTTAGGAAAGAACGTTGATTTAAATTGGTCTGTTACAGATAGAACAATAGATACTTCAATTTTAGAAAATGGTGTTTGGTTTATAAAAATAATTTCTGACGAGATAATCATGACAAAGAAGATTATTAAGATTTAAAAAAAGAATTACTCAAACAAAGAAAGCGTAATCATTAATTTGGTTGCGCTTTTTTAATATACATTTGTTTCGTTAACAAAAACTCAGTGGTCTTTTCTTCCAATATACATTTTAAACGTCAACCAAATCGAATAGCAGTAAAACTATCGGCCAGAGGAGAACAGTCTGTGGTTAAAGGGCATCCATGGGTGTTTTCAGATAGTATTGTAAAAATTAATGGAGAGGCACAAACAGGAGATTTAACCATTATCTTTAGCAAGAACAAGAATAAACTTATTGGTCTAGGTTTATATGATGGTAATTCTCCTATCAGAATCAAAATACTCACAAATCAACAAGAAATTATTGATGGTAATTTCTTTCAAAAAAAAATAGCGTTAGCATTTCAAAAAAGAGATAAATTATTAAAAACACAAACTAATAGCTATCGATTA
>CALDUJ010000034.1 GCA_937923735.1 uncultured Flavobacteriaceae bacterium
CGCTTCTACGACATCCTTTCCACGTTCATCTGTCATCGCCTTCACCTTACCGCTATGCTGACCCGCTAATACGTAATCACCAACTCTTAAAGTTCCTGCCTGTACCAAAATTGTTGACACATAACCACGTCCTTTATCTAAGAATGCTTCTACAACAGTTCCAACTGCAGGTTTATCTGGATTAGCTTTCAATTCTAAAAGCTCTGCTTCTAAGAGTACTTTTTCTAAAAGCTCTTTAACACCAGTTCCTTGTTTTGCAGATATATCATGAGATTGAATTTTACCACCCCAATCCTCAACTAGCAAATTCATATTTGCTAAACCTTCCTTAATTTTCTCAGGATTAGCAGTTGGTAAATCAATTTTATTAATCGCAAAAACAATAGGTACTCCTGCTGCCTGAGCATGAGAAATGGCCTCTTTTGTCTGCGGCATAATATCATCATCTGCTGCTGCAACAATAATTGCTATATCTGTTACTTGAGCTCCACGAGCACGCATCGCCGTAAAGGCTTCGTGACCTGGTGTATCCAGAAATGCTATTTTTTGTCCGTTCTCTAGAGTCACTCCATAAGCACCAATATGCTGTGTAATACCACCAGATTCTCCTGCTATTACGTTCTCTTTACGTATATAATCTAGAAGCGACGTTTTACCATGATCAACGTGACCCATAACTGTAACTATCGGTGCACGTGGCTTAAGGTCTTCCGGTTTATCTACTACTTCTTCAATCGACTCTTCGATATCTGCAGTTACAAAATCAACCTTATAACCAAATTCGTCTGCAACAATAGATAGTGTCTCAGCATCTAATCGCTGATTCATAGTCACCATCATACCTAGGGACATACATGCAGATATGATTTCCGTAACACTTACATCCATCATCGTTGCAACTTCATTTGCAGTTACAAACTCGGTAACTTTAAGTATTTTACTTTCTGCTGCTTCGATTTCCTGATCAATCTCAGACTGTTCTCTGTGCTGATCTCTCTTATCTCTTCTATATTTGGCGCCTTTACCTTTGCTAGATTTACCTTGAAGTTTTTCAAGTGTTTCACGCACTTGTTTTTTTACTTCTTCTTCACTAGGCTCTTCCTTAACTACCTGAGGTCTACGACCACCACCGCCTTGTTTTCTACCTTTATTAAATCCTCCACCTCTATTATCTCTTCCACCAGCCCCTGGCTTTCCGCCATCAGTCTTAGAGATTCTTCTTCTTTTGCGCTTATTATCCGAGCCACCGTCCTTCTTTTCGTCCTTTTTCTTTTCTGGTTTCTTGAATTGACTTAAATCGATTTTGTCACCAGCAATCTTTGGTCCCGTAAGCTTTTGATATTGTGTTTTAACCTTTTCATCCTTAACCTCATCTTGCGGAGTTCCTACCTTTTCATCAACTTTCTTTTCAGCAGGTGCTTCTTTTTTAGGTTTTTTAGGTTCAGGTTTCTCCTCAGCTTTTATCTTTTTCTCGACAGGCTTTTCAACTTTTGGCGTTTCTTCAACCTTCTTTTCAACAGGCGCTTCTTTTTTAGGTTTCTTATCAAGATCTATCTTACCTACTTGTTTAGGACCAGATAGTGTAGCTTTTGCCTTAACAACCTTTTTCTCCTCTTTAATTTCTTCCTTTACAGGCTCAGGCTCAACATCTTTTTCGCGCTCTTCTCTAAGTGCTTCTTTTTCTTTTAGCCTAGCCTCACTGACTTCTTTCGATGCCATTTTTTTACTAGCATCTGTTTCAAATTCATCTGAAAGAACTTGATAAACATCGCCTGTAATTTTTGTAGTAGGACGTGCCTCAATCTCGATGCCTTTGGAACTTAAGAATTCCACAGCACGATCAAGCGAGATATTTAACTCACGTAATACCTTATTTAATCTCATTGTTTTGACTTCAGCCATAAATTGCGCTTAATATACCTAATTTAAACTATTCTTCGAATTCTTCTTTAAGGATTCTTACAACTTCTATGATAGTTTCTTCTTCTAAATCTGTTCTTTTTACTAAATCACCAACCTCTTGCTCTAGGACACTTTTAGCAGTGTCTAAACCAGCTTTTTTAAGCTCATCGATAATCCAGCTTTCTATTTCGTCTGAGAATTCTGTCAATTCTACATCTTCTTCAGCACCTTCTCTAAAGACATCAATTTCATATCCTGTTAATTGTCCTGCTAACCTAATATTATGACCACCACGACCGATAGCTTTAGACACCTCTTCTGGCTTCAAAATAACCTCAGCTCTTTTAGTTTCTTCATCTATTTTTAAAGATGTTACTCTAGCAGGGCTCAATGCTCTTGTAATAAACAATTGCAAGTTATTAGTATAGTTAATAACATCGATGTTCTCATTACCAAGCTCTCTCACGATTCCATGAATACGAGATCCTTTCATCCCAACACAAGCTCCAACAGGGTCAATTCTATCATCATAAGAATCTACAGCTACTTTTGCTTTTTCACCAGGGATTCTAACTACTTTTTTTACAGTTATTAAACCATCAAACACTTCTGGTATTTCTTGCTCAAACAATTTCTCCAGAAAAATTGGAGATGTTCTAGACATGATGATTGCAGGCTTACTTCCTTTTAACTCTACACTTTCGATAACACCTCTAACATTATCTCCCTTTCTGAAAAAATCTGAAGAGATTTGCTTATCCTTAGGCATTATAATTTCATTACCATCATCATCTAATAGAATGATTGCTCTATGACGAATGTGATGTACTTCCGCCGTATATATTTCACCAACTAAGTCTTTGAACTGTTTGTAGATATTTGTGTTATCGTGTTCATGAATCTTAGAAATAAGATTCTGTCTTAAAGCTAAAATAGCACGTCTTCCAAGGTCTTCCAGTTTTACTTCTTCGGACACGTCCTCACCAACTTCGAAATCTGGCTCTATTTTTTGCGCTTCAGACAATGAGATTTCTTGATTAGGTTCTTCCACTTCACCATCAGCAACAACAACCCTGTTTCTCCAAATTTCTAAATCCCCTTTGTCCGGGTTTACGATAATATCAAAGTTATCATCATCTCCATACTTTCTTTTCAACGCACTTCTAAACACATCTTCTAAGATGGCCATTAACGTAACACGATCAATTAATTTATCGTCTTTGAATTCTGAAAAAGAGTCTATTAACGCAAGATTTTCCATGTCTCTCTAATTAAAATTTTATTATGACTTTTGCTTCTGCAATTTCGTTATAAGCAAATTTTGCTTGTTTTTCTACTGTTATTTTTCCTTTGCCTACTGGCTTTGGCTCTCTGGTTTTCCATGATAACGTAATTTCTTCATCATTGGCTTCAACCAGTTTTCCTTCAGCTTTAGGCTGATTATTCGTTCTCACCTCTAAAGTTCTTCCAATGTTCTTTTTATACTGCCTTATATTAGTCATTGGCTCCGTAGCACCAGCAGATGCAACTTCCAAAGAAAAATCTTCTTCTTCTCTATCTAAGTTACTTTCGATAGACCGACTAACAAAGATGCAATCGTCAACCGTTACACCATTATCTCCATCAATAATCACTTTTATATGATTTGCCGTTGAAACAGATAAATCTATTAAGAATAAATCTTCTCTTTCCTCAAAACCTTTATCAAGTAACTCCTGAACTACTTTTCGCAATTTTTTTAGTATAAAAAGAGGGGACTTCCCGTCCCCTCGTGTTATCTTTTCTTACAACGGTGCAAATATACAACATTATCTCTATTATCCAAAGCTTAACAATAGTCGATTTTTATTTGTAAATTTAATGGTAATCAACCTTCTAAATCGCAAGTCTATGCTAAAAAAAATACTTGTACCTACTGATTTTTCTCCTCTTGCTGAAAACGCTTTAAAAATTGCTGCTCAATTAGCAAAACAACATAATGGCGAAATTTATTTACTACATATGTTAGAATTGCCATTGTCTCAAATTGATGCAATGAGCTCGCATAGCGATCTTCCTGAAGCCATGTTTTTTATGAAATTGGCTCACAAACGATTTGAAGAAGCAATGGAAAAAGATTTCCTAGAAGGTGTTACTGTTCATGAAACCGTTAATTTTCATGAAACTGCAGATGGTATCTTAGAAACTTGCAAACAGCATAAAATTGATATTGTAGTGATGGGCTCCCATGGCGCCAGTGGTTTTAAGGAAATGTTTATAGGCTCAAACACCGAAAAGGTAGTACGTACATCTGAAGTTCCTGTATTAGTGATTAAAAATGAGCATAGTGCTTTAAACATTAAGGATTTTGTATACGCATCTTCGTTTACCGAAGAAAACAAAAAACCATTCAAAAAAGCTGTAGAATTAGCAAATAACCTAGGAGCTAGAATGCATTTACTTGTTATTAATACTGTTAATAATTTCTACACCACAGCCGAGGCAGAGGATATGATGAATAGTTTTGTAGCGTACTCTAAACCAAATAGTTTTACCGAAAACATTTATAATGACGAAACCATAGAAAAAGGCATTCTAAATTTCTCAAAACTTATTGGAGCAGACCTTATAGGTATGAGCACTCATGGAAGACAAGGTTTGGCACATTTCTTTAACGGAAGCATTAGCGAAGACTTAGTAAACCATGCTAGACGCCCAGTTATTACGTTTAAGATGTAAAACAAAAAAACCTCATCAAGTAATTGAATGAGGTTTAGCATTTTTCCCGCCGAAAAGT
>CALDUJ010000035.1 GCA_937923735.1 uncultured Flavobacteriaceae bacterium
ATCAGTGTAATGTCTTGAACCTAGAAGACCTTTTTCTTCTCCAGTAACATGTAAAAACACGATAGACCTTTTTGGTCCCTGACCTTTATCTACAGCAGCTTTAAAAGCTTCGGCAATCTCTAATATTGCGATTGTTCCTGAGCCATCATCATCCGCACCATTGTATATTTTTCCATCTTTGATTCCCTCATGATCTAAATGTGCAGAGATAACAACGTACTCGTCTGGTTTTTCTGAACCTTTGATGTATGCTATTACATTTTCCGAACTTAGGTCTTCTGCTATATTTTCATAATTCAATGTCATGTCAGTACTTAACTGCTCTGGTTTATCTACATTGTTTATATCCTTAACCAAGGCATTGGATAAATTACTGTTTATTAGGAAAAAATAAAAATCTTCTTTGTCTTCGATTAGACTAATTCTTCCGCTACCACCTTGCTTTTCCATTGCGGCGTATCTAGGAGAAACCATTGCGAAAATAGCATCATCGTAAAAGAATAAGCCTTTAGCCCCTCTATCCTCAGCTGCTGATTGTTTATCTGCAAAAGCTTGACGCATATTAGACCATTTGGAAGTTTCGGTTGTGCCCGTGACTTTGTAAGTACCATCAGCATTTTTTGGCTCTCCGCCTTTAATTACTACTATTTTACCTTTAACGTCTAAATTCTTATAATCAGAATACTTTTCGTCATCGACTCCAAAACCTGCATAAACAAAATCACTTGCTTTCATTGTTCCTGAACTCACTGTTGCTAGCGATATAAAATCATCTATGTGTCTATATTCTTTACCATTTACAGATAATGTTGCTTTAGGTGACTTCAATTTTTGAAGTGGTACTTCTTGAAAATAGTCGTCTTTAGATATCGGTGAAGGAATACCCATGGATACATAATGATTCTTTAGGAATTCAACTGCTTTCTTTTGTCCAGGTTGTCCAGTTTCACGGCCTTCCATTTCGTCAGAAGCGTAAATCATCAATTCTTTACGCAACTCATCTTCAGTAATGGTGTTAGCGAACATAGTTGGATTAGAAGGTATTGATACTTCTACTTTTTTTGATACTGTATTAGTATTAGCAGATGGTCCACAAGACCATGCCATTGCACCAATACTAAAAACAATTAAGATTTTTTTCATTAGTCTGAAAGTGTTATTTGTTTAGAAGCTACTATATTACGAAAAAACCAACTGGAGACTGGTTTTTCTTTAATCTTTTAACACTTTTTAACAGCAAAAATTAGTCAGCTTTATCTGCTATTATACGCTTTTCCATATTAGCAATTTGCCATGCTGTTGCGAATATTAGTTGTGTTCTTTTTTGGAGTAAATCGTATTCAATTTTATCAGGCGTGTCCGATGGCTTATGGTAGTCGTCGTGAACGCCATTAAAATAGAAAATTACAGGTATATTGTTTTTTGCAAAATTGTAATGGTCAGATCTATAGTAGAAACGATTACGGTCATTTTCATCATTAAACTTGTAGTCTAGATTAATGGTAGTGTATGACGTATTAACTTTTTCTGATATATAATGTAATTCGGTGCTTAGCCTATCACTTCCTATTAAGTATACATAATTTCTGTTTTCTTCATGGGCTTTGTCAATACGACCAATCATATCTATATTGAGGTTGCATATCGTATTTTCTAAAGAGAAAACAGGATTCTCTGTGTAGTACCTAGAGCCTTCCAAACCTTGTTCTTCTGCGGTAGCATGTAAGAAAAGAATACTGCGCTTCGGTCCCACACCATTATCAGAAGCCATTTTAAAAGCTTGTGCTATTTCCATGACGGCTACAGTTCCAGACCCATCATCATCAGCACCATAATAAATTTCTCCATTTTGCTTTCCTTCATGGTCTAAATGAGCAGAAATGACTATAACTTCCTCGGGTTTTTCACTTCCTTTGATATAGGCTAGAACATTTTCGCTTCCTCTTATGGCATTATTAAAATATGTTGCAGGAATCGACTGAAAGTACGACGTATCTGAAATAGGTGATGCTATACCTTGTTCTTTGTAATAATCTTCTAAGAATTCTGCAGCTTTTCTTTGGCCTTCTGTGCCTGTTTTTCTTCCTTCAAATTCCTCAGAGGCATATTTATAAAGATGTGTTTTGAGCTCTTTTTCAGTTATTGTTTTAGCATACTTTATAACCTTTAAGCTATCGGAAATAACGATGCCTTTTTTTAGGTTTTCAATCTTAGTTGTGTGACGTTCATTAGAACAAGAACCAACAAGAACAAACCAACTTAAAACTGTGAAACTCAATATTTTCATAAAAATGCTATTTAGCTTTTGACGAAAGTAACTTTAATAATGAAAAATCACAAATTTGATTGATAATCAGAATGCTATATACTAATCACCACTTTTTTTGTTAATGCCTTCAAACTCATCAATTGCATCTTCTTCAGATTTTTTTTCTTTTTCGATAGATTCAGCATCTGCTTCTATGGTATTCTCATTTGTTATAGACCTGTAAGTGGTTATACCTAAAGTTATAACTGTTAAAAGAAAAATCAAATTTACTGGAAGTTTGCTTTTATTTTCTTTTTTTGATAATGGCAGGACCAATAAACCTAATACAAAGGCTATTATTGCGGGAATCAAAGCAATTAAACCAAAATGGAGTATGGATAATGTAATTGCAATTAATGCAAAAATAATACCTAGGATAATAAATGTAATTCTCATAGTTGTTTGTTTTTAATTTTTTAAACCAGTTGCAGATTTTATTTTTAATTCACCACTACCAATAGCAACCTTAAATTTTGCGTAGACTGGAATTTTGTTTCCATCAGCAGTTATCCAAAATAAGTTATTGTTAGTTCCTTTCAATAACTCATTATCGTTAATGCTAATGGCTAATTTGTAGCATTTCTTTTCCCCTATGGCAGTGTTTATGGTTTCCTTGCCTATGTACATAATAGTGACGTAATTTTCTTTACGATCAAAAATAACAGGGAACGTTTGGCTATCACCAGGTGAAGCTTTATGGATGTCAAGATTTCTCAAATGGTACATAGTGGTTACTAAATCTCTAGTATTATTACTTATACCATGATTTTTTTCTCTTTCCAAAAAGTGCCGTCTTTTCTTCTCTTTTTTTGAAGACTACTAATATTTTTTTTCTTGTGGTTGAAAGCATATTTAACAAATTTGTAATAATCACCTTCATTCATATAACGTTTGTAAAGATAAGGTATAAGAGAACTCGGATTCACATAAGTCTCATGCAAATCTCTAATTTTAAAAAAACCATTCCATTTGCTGTAAGTTTTGGCTGTGTATTTTAAATGAAGTAAAGTGCTTTTAGATGTTTTTACTTCTTTTGTTTGCATTTTTACTTGAGCAATGTCCGTATATAAAACTGAAAATCCCCACAATTAGTGGAGCTTTTACTTGCGGAGAAAGAGGAATTATCCAAATTTTAGAATTTCCTTTATTTTAGTATTATTTGAGAGGGTGTGTTTTTTATTGACTCCGAATTAGCCCCTTTTTAAGATAACTTTAACTTAACTAATAGAAATTGGTGAATTTTGCATGAAAATGATTACAATTTGCTGTGAATAAATCTATTTCATGAATTTAAACCAAGAAGTGCAAAATCTATTCATCGGCCAATAACATGTCTCCAGTAGCCACTGTTCTAAATCCAATATGATCAGAACCTGAGTCTGGTGTAAACCCCATTTTAGCTGATATTCTAAAGCTCGCACAGTATGAAGCATGACATAAAAATGACCCTCCTTTTATTGTGCGTTCTTGTATATAAGGATTATCAGGGTTATATGCCTTTCCTGCTCCTTGAGGGTTTACAATAGGCTTTTTATTTCCTAATTCTCGATAGTAATTCACATTGAATAGATCACTGGTGATTTCCCAAACATTACCAGACATGTCGTATACCCCTATAGAATTTGGTTCAAAGGATTTTACAGGTGCTATGTATTTGTAGCCATCAATAGGTTCATTAAGTGTTGGAAACACACCTTGCCAAGTATTAGCTCTTATATTTAATTCTTCAGGATTATTACCCCATGTAAATACAACGTCATAGTTGGATCCTTGTGCAGCTGATTCCCATTCTGCCTCAGTTGGCAATCTCCTATTGGCCCATTTGCAATAGGCCAATGCATCTTCATAAGCGATATGCACAACGGGGTAATTATCTTGGCCTTCAATAGAAGACTCTGGACCTTGCGGATGCTTCCAGTTGGCACCAATTTTCCATGTCCACCACTGTCCGTAATTTTGCATATTGACTATTGCATTCACATTTTTATTGAATATTAAACCACCTGGTTGTAATATGGAATCATGGGGTTTTGGTGTCCCAGCCGGTAGGTCTTTTTTCATTTCTTCCCAATCAATTGGTCTTTCTGCAACAGTAACATAGCCTGTGGCATCAACAAATGCTTTGAATTGTTTGTTTGTCACTTCCGTAATATCAATGAAAAAGCCATCAACCGTGACCTCATGAGCTGGTTTTTCTCTATGCATTGCGTATTTGTCCGAAGCTTTTGCACCTTGCAGGAAAGTCTTGGTTTCTACCCATACCATGCCATTAGGCGCTTTTACTTTTTGATTAGGTTCGGGAACAGTTTTGACTTCTTTCTTGCAACCCGAAATACTTATTTTAATTAAGCACAGTATAACTATGTGCCATAAGGGAAATCTCATATTTATGAATTAATCGATGTTAAATGTAATAATTCTATACCGAAAATTCGATCTAGCATATTAGTCAGGATTGTTTTAGTTTTTTCAGTACGATATATATCAAATTGAAGTTGCTAAAAAAGCATGACAGAGCAGGATACAACTAATTAGATTATCAATTAATTTAATCCCTGCTATAAGATTCTTTGTAAATTGAATTATTCAATTTTTGAACATTCAAAAATTATAAATGAGCAAAACAATTGTATTAACTGGTATTTTGATTTTTAGGATATGACTGATTTTTTTCTTTTCGCTTTTTCAATAACGCTTCTTTTTTTCGCAAATAAGGCATTTAATATTTCAACAAAAAACATAAAACAGACGGACCCGCCTCATGATTTTGGTCAAATAGAAAAACCTGAACTTTTAGTTGTTAGCTTAGGATTGTTCGTTGCAGGCTGTTGGTTTTTTTGGTTATTCTTAAAAACTCAGATGTAGTTAGTTTTTCAAGATTTTATAATGAGTTCTTCGTATTTTCTCTGATGGGGATTACTACCATTTCAACTGATTTTAATTATATGAGAGAAGATTTAGCACTAATTATATTGGGTGATGAAAAAGCACAGGCTGACAATCCGAGCAGTTTAATTATTAGAAAATCACAATAGATTGTACAAAAAACTAACTTATAAAAAAAAAGGTCTAGAGTACTTTGAATTACTGGATAAGCAAGGTCACTCAAGCGCTAGAATATGCCTAAATCAAGGAGGTAATTTGGAGGAATTAATTGTTAATGACATACAAGTCATTGAAACTATGTCGCCACTGGCTTACGAAGATGTTTACCCATCTTCAATTTTATTTCCATTTGTAAACCGAGTAAAAGGTGGGGTATATAAGTTTAAGAATAAACATTATCAATTAAACTGCAACGAAAACGGAAGAAACAACGCTATACATGGCTTAGTCTATAACCAAAAATTTGAGGTTGAAAATTCTGAAATGACTTCAGATTTTGGTTCAGTTACTTTGCGTTATAAAAGCGATGGTAAGTCACAAGGTTTTCCTTTTAAGTATGTTTTGTATTTAACTTATAAGTTAAGTAATACGGGACTACTAGTTACCGTAAAGATTATAAATAAGGATTCAAACTCTTTCCCTTTTACCGTGGGTTGGCATCCTTATTTTTTAAGCTCTGACCTTTATAATAGTTATCTCAAGTTCAAAAGCAGTAAAAAAATACAATTAGACGACCAATTAATTGCTATTGGATTATTGAATATTGAAGGCGACGCGTCTTTCCATGTTGAGAATAAGAAGTTGGATGATGGGTATGTGTTGGACGGAAATAGCATTGAGTTTAGTGCGCCGAATTACAATATGATAATTCAATTCTCTTCTCAAGAGAATTTCTTGCAATTATATACACCTAAAAAACAAAATACAATTGCAATAGAGCCTATGACTGGGGTTTCGGATAGTTTAAATAACAAAATTGGATTGCAAATACTTAATCCTGGTAAAGAATACCAAGTAAGTTGGAGCATTGAGATAGAAAAAAAGAGTAATTAATCCCCTAGAACACAACAATCACTAAAATTGGCTGATTGTAAATGCCTATCAAGATGAACAAAAAACTAATAAAAGAGGTCAAGAGTAGTTTTAAAGAACACTTCAAGGGAAAACCTCATGTAGTTTTTTCTCCAGGGAGAATTAATCTTATTGGAGAACATACAGATTATAACGAAGGTTTAGTTTTTCCTGCAGCTATCAATAAAGGCATAACATTGGCTATTAACAAAAGTGATGCTAATGTTTGTGTGGTTTATGCACTCAATAAAGATGAAATTCATGAGTTTGAATTAAAAGACAAACAGCCACTAGAAAATGGGAGCTGGAGGAATTATGTACTAGGTGTTGTTACCGAGATTCAAAAGAGAGGGATTGAAATAGAAAGTTTTAATGCTGTTTTTGCTGGAAACATACCAGAAGGAGCTGGACTGTCTTCATCAGCGGCACTAGAAAATGCTTTTGTGTTTGGGCTCAATGAACTGTTTGAATTAGGGCTATCTAAAAAAGATATGATACTCATATCCCAGAAGGCAGAGCATACTTATGCTGGTGTAAAATGTGGAATTATGGATCAATATACTAGTATGTTTGGTGTAAAGAAAAGTGCATTGCTTCTAGATTGTAGAACAATGGAATCTCATACTTATAAAATTGATTTCAAGGATTATAAATGGATACTTGTTAATACGAATGTTAAACACAATTTATCTGAGAGTGCCTATAACGACAGACGAGCGGTTTGTGAAGATGTATCGTCAAGATTAAGGATTAATGCTTTGAGAGATGCGACAGAAGAAAAGTTAGAGACTATAAAAGCAGCTATAACAGATGAAGATTATCAAAAAGCACTTTATGTTATAGAGGAGAATCAACGTGTAAAAGCATTCTCCAAAGCCATTGAGGAAGATGATACAGAAACCCTTGGGAAGCTGTTGTATCAATCTCATGAAGGATTGAGCAAGCATTATAAAGTAAGTTGCCCTGAACTTGATTTTCTTGTAGACATAGCAAAGAAAAACCCTAATATTCTTGGAGCAAGAATGATGGGAGGTGGATTTGGAGGTTGTACTATTAACCTAGTTAAAAAGAGCAAAGTTGCCGCTTTTAAAGAAGAAGTCTCAGATAAGTTCTTGCTGAAATTTAACAACGCATGTTCGGTGTATCACATTAAGCTTTCTGCAGGAACCAGAGTGGCTAAATAATACATAATTGCATTACATGATATGAATTCAGACTTACAAGATTATCCACATAAAAGATTCAATGTCCTGACGGGAGAATGGGTGTTGGTATCACCGCATAGAGCTAAACGCCCTTGGCAGGGACAAAACGAAACTGTTATTAATGAGCTAAGACCTGAGCACGAACCTAGTTGTTATTTGTGTGCTGGAAACACTAGAACGAATGGAGAACAAAACCCAGAATACAAAGATGTTTTTGTGTTTACTAATGATTTTGCAGCCCTTCAGACCACTTCGCCCAAATTCTCAGTAAACGAAGGTTTGTTCAAAGCTGAAAGTGAGCGAGGTATATGTAAAGTGATATGCTTTAACCCAGACCATTCCAAGAGTTTAGCTGATATGAATGTTGAGGATATTAATAAGGTAATCAAGGCTTGGCAAAGGGAATATAGAGACTTGGGTTCAAACGACACTATTGATTATGTCCAGATATTCGAAAATAAAGGAGCGGTTATGGGTTGCAGTAACCCGCATCCTCACGGACAGATCTGGAGTCAGTCGACTTTGCCAAACGAGGTCGATAAAAAAGACAAGCAACAGCAAGCTTATTATAATAAAAACCTAACCAGTTTATTAGGAGATTATTTAACGCAAGAACTCGAGGCTAAAGAACGTATTATCTATGAGAACGAAGATTTTGCTGTTTTGACTCCTTTCTGGGCGATTTGGCCGTTTGAAGCCATGATAATCCCTAGGAAACAGCATACCAATATCACAGAAATCTCTGAGGCTGAAAGCCTGGCATTTGCAGATGCAATCTCTAAGATAACTCAGGCTTACGATAAATTGTTTGAATGTTCTTTCCCATATTCTAGTGGTATTCATCAGGCACCAACAAATGGAGAACCTAATAACCATTGGCATTGGCACATGAGTTTTTATCCACCACTATTAAGAAGTGCCACAGTTAAGAAATTCATGGTAGGATATGAGATGTTTGGGTCTCCACAACGAGATATCACGGCAGAACAGGCTGCTGAGAGGTTAAGAGGATTGATTTAAACCTTTGTATATTTAGTAAGTCATACTTATAATTGGAAGTTATAAATATTAAATGAAAACCAAGTACATACAACATCTTTATTCTAGGGCTGGTTTTGGAATCTTTCCCAGTGAACTAAAAAGGCTAGGTTCAAAATCCAAGGAGACCATTATCCAGGACTTGTTTTCTAGATCCGAAAGAGCCAATCCGCTTGTGATTGATTTGTCTGAATTCAACCAGTTACGCGATGATAATGCTATGAAGGCTATGAAAGAGGCAAATAAAGAAGCTATCAGGAAGTTGCGTCAGAAGAGTAGGCAGAAAGTCATGGAGCTTAATTATGCGTGGATAGAAAAGTTAAGAACGGCAGATGATGTCCTTAGAGAGAAAATGACCTTGTTTTGGGCTAATATCTTTGTCTGTAAGGATAATACGGTATGGCATATCCAACAATATAATAATGCATTAAGAGAACATGCTTTAGGCAATTTTGAAGATTTTGTAAAAACGATCGCAAGAGAGCCTTCCATGAGCAAGTACCTGAACAATAAGCAGAATGTCAAGCAACATCCCAATGAGAACTTTGCTAGGGAACTTATGGAGCTGTTCACTCTTGGAGAAGGTAACTATAGTGAAGAAGATATTAAGGAATCGGCAAGGGCATTTACAGGTTGGAGTTTCAAACCAGATGGGCAGTTTTTTTTGAGAAAAAGAAAGCACGATTACGGAACCAAGACATTTTTTGGAAAGACGGGTGAATTTGATGGTGATGATATTATCGATATTATTTTGGAGCAAAAGCAATGTGCACGCTTTATATGTGAAAAAGTTTATCGTTATTTTGTTAATCCAGACATAAATGAATCCCAGTTAGAAGAAATCACTGAAGTATTTTACCGAGGTTATGATATCAGGGAATTGATGGTGCATATATTTTCATCCGAGTGGTTTTATGATGAAGAGAACTTTGGTGTTAAAATAAAATCACCTATCGAACTCTTGGTTGGTATCCTCAGAATAGTTCCGCTAAAGTTTGAAAAGCCCCGTCAGTTACTATATGTCCAGAAAATGATGGGTCAGGTATTGTTAAACCCTCCCAACGTTGCAGGTTGGAAACAAAACCGGAGTTGGATAGATAGCAATACGTTAATGTTCAGGATGAAATTAGCCTCTTTATTATTAAATAATGCCGTAATCAATCTAGATGAAAAGGGTGAGTTTGAAGATACGTTTGAAGCTTACTATAAAAAGGAAAATGCGAGAAAACGACACCTTAGAACTACTAAGAATTGGGATGTGTTCAATAGCGAATACATGACTTTGCAGCCATCAAGATTAAAAGAACATATTATAATAGCGTCTGTAGATAAAGATACAGATGCACTTTTGGAAAACCTTTCTGTTAATAGTAATAAGGATTATCTCATACAGTTAATGTCCATTCCTGAATACCAACTCTGTTAAAGTTGAAACCATGCAAAGAAGAGATTTCATAAAGCAAAGTAGTTTAGCGAGCAGTTTGATGTTTGTGCCGAGTTTTGTCAAGGCTTGTGAGAGTTTGGCACAAAACAATTTGGGATACAAAAAATTAGTAATCATTCAATTGTCTGGAGGAAATGACGGTCTTAATACCATTGTACCCTATAAAAACGACATCTATTATAAGAGCAGGCCTGCACTGTCTATTCCAGAGAATAATATCATAAAAGCAACAGACGAGCTAGGTTTTCATCCCAGTTTATCTCCGCTCAAGAATCTTTATGACAAAGGTTACCTGTCAATTATAAATAATGTAGGTTATCCCAACCCTGTGCGATCGCATTTCAGGTCAACAGATATTTGGCACACAGCCAGCAACAGTAACGAATATATTAGTTCTGGCTGGGTTGGACGTTATATCGATCAATATGGAAAGATGCCTTATTCAGGAATAGAGTTGGACGATAGCCTGTCTCTTATACTCAAAGGAGAAACCATTAATGGTATAGCAACCAAGACCCCAAGAGTCCTTCATAACATCATGAAGACCCCTTATTTCGAGAAGGTGCTCAATCAACAAACCGATGACCACTTGAGCGAGCATAATTTGGGCTATCTGTATAAAACCATGATAGAGGCTAAGTCATCGGCGAAATATATCTACGAGACCACGAAGACCTACAGTCATACAAAAGAATACCCAAATAATCCTTTTGGCAAGCAATTGAAAACAACTGCGACCTTTATAAATTCCAATCTTCAAACCAAGATTTACTATGTATCCATGGGCGGCTTTGATACGCATGTGAATCAAAAGAATAAGCAGGCCAGACTTCTAGATACCTTTGCTAAATCGATGGAAATATTCGTAGATGACCTAGAGCGAAACAATACATTCAAGGATACGCTAATACTAACCTTTTCTGAATTTGGAAGACGTGTTGAGCAAAATGCTGCACGAGGCACAGATCATGGTGCTGCTAATAATGTATTTGTAATTGGTAAGAACCTAAAAAAGCCAGGATTTTACAATGAATCTCCAGATTTAGTTAATCTTGATGGAAATAAAGATGTAAAGTATTCTATTGATTTTAGGTCTATTTATGCTACAATACTTAATAAATGGCTAGAAGTAGGAGATAAAACTATTTTAAATAAATCGTTTAGTAAGTTGGATTTTATCTCTTAGAGATAACTTACTACCATTTCGCATCCAATTTTACAGCTCAAATACATTAGTTTTATTGTATTGTTTATCATTTTTTAAACTGTTATTTATTTTGAGATGGGTTTTAGTTTTTGTGTATGATAAATAACAAATTGAAGTTGCAAAAAAAAGCATGACAGGACAGGATACAACTAATTGGATTACCAATTAACTTTAACCCTACTACAAGATTCTTTGTAAATTAAATTATTCAATTTTAAACATACAAAAATTATAAATGAGCAAAACAATTGTATTAACTGGAGCAGGAGGAGTCTTATGTAGTACATTAGCTGAGGCTTTAGCAAAAGAAGGGCATAACATTGCAGTACTGGATTTAAGAAAAGAGGCAGCTGATAAAGTAGCCGAAACTATAAATAAAAATGGTGGAACTGCCATTGGTGTAGAAACAAATGTTCTTGAAAAAGAGGCTTTAATTAAATCAAAAAAGGTAGTTAATGATGCTTTTGGAAATGTAGATATTTTGATTAATGGAGCGGGAGGAAATCATCCTTTAGGAACCACTTCTAATCCATTTTTTGAAATGGAAGATTTAAACAACAAAGCAGAAGGATTTAAGACTTTTTTTGACTTAGATCCGAAAGGTATCGAGTTTACATTCAACTTGAATTTTCTAGGTACATTAATTCCAACACAAGTATTCGCTGTAGATATGGTTGGTCGTAATGGCTGTAGTGTATTGAACATTTCTTCCATGAATGCCTTTACACCTTTAACAAAAATTCCAGCCTATAGTGGAGCAAAAGCTGCTGTTTCAAATTTTACACAATGGTTAGCCGTCCACTTTTCAAAAGTTGGTATTCGAGTTAATGCTTTAGCACCTGGTTTTTTCCTGACAGATCAAAATCGAACACTATTAACTAATGAAGATGGAAGTTTAACCGAACGTGGTCAACAAATCATAGATCAAACACCCATGAGTCGTTATGGCGAACCTGAAGATTTAGTAGGTACAACATTATGGTTATGTGGTGAAGGAGCAAAATTTGTAACTGGAGTGGTTGTGCCAATTGATGGTGGATTTGCAGCTTACAGCGGAGTTTAAATTATATATATGAATTTGAAATTAGAACAAACCTGGAGATGGTATGGGCCTAGCGATCCTGTTTCTCTTTTAGATATAAAACAATCTGGTGCTACAGGAATTGTTTCTGCATTGCATCATGTTCCAAACGGGCAAGTATGGACGGTTTCAGACATCAAGCAGCGTAAATCTGAAATCGAAAGCGTTGGTTTAACATGGTCTGTGGTAGAAAGTGTTCCTATTCACGAAAACATAAAGACCAAATCTGGAGACTATAAAACCTACATCGAAAACTATAAGCAAACACTTTTAAATTTAGGTGAATGCGGAATTGATATCGTCTGTTACAATTTTATGCCAGTTTTGGATTGGACACGAACCAATTTAGACTACGAGGTTGATGATAAATCTACAGCCTTACGTTTTGAAGCAGCTGCTTTTGCTGCTTTCGAATTATTTTTGTTGAAACGCCCAGGTGCAGAAAACGATTATACTGAGGCCCAAAAAGAGAAAGCAAAGCGTTATTTAGAAAATGCTTCAGAAGATGATCAAAAAGCCTTAGTCAGAAATATCATTGCTGGTTTACCTGGTGCTGAAGAGGGTTATACTTTAGAAGAATTTAATACGATTCTAGCAACCTACAATAACATTGGACCAAAAGAACTGAAAGCAAATCTGTTTTCTTTTCTATCTGAAATTATTCCTGCAGCCGAAAAAGCTGGGGTTTTGATGTGTATACATCCAGACGATCCACCATTTCCAATTTTAGGATTACCTAGAGTAGTGAGTACAGAACAAGATATTGTCGATTTATACGATGCTGTTAAAAGCCCTAATAACGGACTCACATTCTGCACAGGTTCCTTTGGAGTGCGAGCAGATAATGATTTAGCAGGCATGGTAGAACGCTTAGGTGATCGCATTCATTTTATTCATTTAAGAGCCACCAAACGTGATGCAGAAGGCAACTTTCATGAAGCCGACCATTTAGAAGGAGATGTAGATATGTATGCTGTGATGAAAGCCTTAATTTTAGAACAACAAAAACGCGCTACAACTGGTCGTAAAGATTTACTCATGCCATTTAGACCAGACCATGGTCATAAAATGCTCGATGATTTAAAAAAGAAAACAAATCCTGGCTATTCAGGAATAGGACGTTTACGAGGACTTGCCGAATTACGAGGTTTAGAACTTGGTATAAGACGTTCATTATAATTTATAACTAATTCAGAACTAATAGGAAATATGTCAACAACATTCGAAACACGTTACGCTTCAAGTCCAAAAGCAGTTAAACAATACGAT
>CALDUJ010000036.1 GCA_937923735.1 uncultured Flavobacteriaceae bacterium
GATAAAATTGGAAGACGTCGTTTAGATACCCATTTTGAAGGTTTTATTAATCTAGGGGCTAAATTCCGTTATAATAAAGAAGATCATTTTTATGGTGTAGAAGCAGAAAAATTGAAAGGCACTTACATGCTTCTTGACGAAGCTTCTGTTACTGGCACTGCCAATATAGTTATGGCAGCTGTTTTAGCAGAAGGTACGACCACTATATACAATGCCGCTTGCGAACCCTATTTGCAACAACTTTGTAAAATGCTTAATCGCATGGGAGCAAAGATTTCTGGTGTTGGTTCTAATATGTTGATTATAGAAGGTGTTGATAGCTTAGGAGGGACAGAGCACAGAATGTTACCAGATATGATTGAAATCGGTAGTTGGATTGGCCTAGCAGCGATGACAAAAAGTGAATTGACCATCAAAAATGTTAGCTGGGATGATTTAGGACAGATACCAAATGTTTTTGCCAAATTGGGGATTACTCTTGAAAGACAAGGTGATGATATTCATATTCCTGCTCACAAAGACGGTTACGAAATACAGAATTATATTGATGGTTCTATCTTAACCATAGCAGATGCACCTTGGCCTGGTTTTACGCCTGATTTACTGAGTATATGTTTAGTGATTGCTACGCAGGCTAGAGGAGAAGTGGTTATACATCAGAAGATGTTTGAAAGTCGCTTGTTCTTTGTAGATAAACTTATTGATATGGGAGCAAAAATCATTCTTTGTGATCCACACAGAGCTACTGTTATTGGCTATGATTTTAAGTCAACGCTTAAAGCTACTACGATGACATCTCCAGATATTCGTGCAGGTATTTCTTTATTGATTGCAGCACTTTCTGCAAAAGGCACTTCAACAATACATAATATTGAGCAGATAGATCGTGGTTACGAGCGTATAGATGAGCGTTTAAGAGCTATTGGCGCTAAGATTGAGAGGGTATAAGATAAGTGATTTCTTTTATTAGATTCTATAATACAGCTTTAATCCAAAAGTAAATTCTATACCAAGTTTTCTTCCTTCTTCTCTAAAATAGGGTTGAAAATGTTCTTCAAAAGTGTTGTTTAGTATTGGATTTATGATATTAGTGTAAGTATTGATTCGGTACTTTATTCCAATACCGCTATAAAGATTCATACCTATTCTGTTGGATAGATTAATGAACATACCAAACTTGGGTATTAAGCCAAATTTGTTCCTTTTATAATTTGCTTGGTCAAACCTCAAAAACTCTTTGTTTTCGGTTAAGTAAGTATCCGTAATAAATACTTGTTTCTGATTGATATACAAAAATTCTAAAGCAAAATATTTTAATGTTTTCTTTTTTGGGTTGATAATACGGTAATACTCTGGACGAATTTCAAATAACGTGTAATTTTCTCCAGTATCTATGAGTGAATTTTCACTATTACCATATCCAATATCTATTCCGATTTTATTATTGTCATTTAAATTTTTTATAAATCCTAATCGCCATCGAGGAGTAAATTCTTCACGATTTATATAAACAGGAGACAACAAATCTAGAGTAATAATATCTTGAGTATTCTGAGCTATTATACCTAATGGGAAAACTAAAAAAATGATTAAAATATTTTTCATCACATGATTGCCACTGTATTAAAGATGTGTTTTATGTGAAAAGGTTGCTTTTAGATATTATAAAAGAATTTTTTATACAAGAACTAAAAGGATTTGAACAAATTTTTTCTGAATACGTTTACAATTTGTAAGCACGTTTAGCGCTTTCTGCAAAAGGCACTTCTACAATACATAATATCGAACAGATAGATCGTGGTTACGAGCGTATAGATGAACGTTTACGTGCTATTGGTGCTAAGATTGAGAGAGTTTAGTTTTAGCGCGTAGCGAATATCAATTCTTATAATTAGGTTGTGCTTTCCCTTCTGCATCGTAGGTAATATCGCAATTATCTGAGAGAATACAGTTGGAGATAGTAGAAGCATTTTGCATGGCTTTATTAGCCTCGTTAGAAAGTGTAGACATAACCGAAAGCTCACTATACAGTTTAGCGTCTACCATTGCGCCATAAAAAGTGGCCGCTGAAGCAAAATCCACCACCTTAAATACTGACTTATCTTCAAAAGTGGATGGGTCTTTAACATAGCCATTAAGTACTAGTGGGAAAAGTACACCATTCCAAGCATTGAAGACTTCGGGTGTTGCATATACTAGATTACCAATGATTTTATTGTCTAAGTCTGGGCCATTTAAGTCCATAAAAAAATAAACTTTTTTTCCTTCTACTTGCCCCTGACCAAAACAGGCAACCAACATTTTGCCTTCTATTAAATAGTGGCTATTCATAACCACTTCTTTGAGCGATATATTTTTTAGTGCTGTATTACTTGCCAAAAATTTAAAGAAACGTTCAGCATTGTAATTATTGTTAGGTGTAATCATTTGGAAAAACCCAGGAGTTGTGGCATTCTTTAACCCTTTTGGAGCATACAAATTACCTTGTTCAGATTCGAGCTTTTCCCAACCATCGATTACTGTTTTTCCATTAGCATCTGTTATAAATACTGGAGGTTTAATAGTTGTACTTGAATTTAGTTTTTTTTCAGATTGCGCACATGTTTGAAGATAACAAGCGGTAAGTATAAGGATAATTCTGAATCTCATTTTTGTTTATTTTGTGGTTAAACAGTCCGTAAAATTTTTTCCATTTTACGACCTCTTGCTAACTCGTCTATAAGCTTTTCCATTTGTCTACATTGCTTGTATAATTCAAATTCATCTTCTATTTCTTCAATTCGATAACCACAAACAACTCCTTTAATCATGTACGCATTGGGATGTATTTTAGCCTTTTGAAAAAATGTTCTAAAGGTTACTTTTTCATCAATAAGTGCTTGTAAAGTATCTTGGTCAAAACCAGTAAGCCATTTAATTACTTGATCGAGTTCTTCTTTTGTTCTTCCATTTTTTTCTATTCTAGTCAGGTAGTGCGGATAAATGGATGCAAATATCATATTGGCAACCTGTTCATTTTTTTCGGTTGTAACTTTCATTTTTATTTTATTAGTTCTATTGTTTTTGTCTTTCTAATTCCCCTTATTATTAATCGGCGGTGGTCCTTCTGGTACAATCGCTTCGTAGACTTCGTTTCCTTTACGTTCTTTGTATTCAGCTTTTACTTTGGTGATCAAATCAGGATTTTCAAATAAATCAACCATAGTCATTGCCATAGCTTTACTTGCATAGGTCATTCCTTTATGTCCAATACTCATTCCACCACATGCTACCACAGCCCATGAGTGCCATGGTGTGTTTTTTGGTGCTGTTGTTACGCCTAAGTTAATGTTGGCGACATTCCAACTTACATCTCCAACATCGGTTGAGCCACCTCCAGGATGCTCTTTAGTGGCTTCAAGAGGTTTTATTTTACTGTCCATTCCTAATTGCTCTTTACCTGTCACTTCTTGTATTTTCTTACCGAAAGCAATTTCTTCAGGCGTATATTCAATAGGACCTAGAAGCTCCAAATTGTTTTGCATAATCTCACCTCCAGCACGATTGACTAAAACTTCATAAATCCCAGAGATTAAAGACACTTTATAATCTACATTGGCCATGATAGCCGCACCTTCAGCCATTTTCATGGCATGCTCATAAACAGGCATCATACCCGAACGTTTGGTGTCTCTTACACGCATCCATAGTCTAGAATAATCAGGCACCACATTAACAACTTGTCCGCCATCTTGTATGTGGTAATGCATACGTACAGTTGGTTTTACATGCTCTCTGTAGTAATTAATTCCTGTTGTATAAAGTTCAAGTGCATCAGATGCAGAGCGACCATTCCATGGGTCTCCAGAAGCATGTGCTGCTTGTCCGAAGAATTCAATCTTAAAATCCACCAGTGCTAGAGAGCTTTGAACGTCAGCCTTCATTTCTGCAGAAGGGTGCCATGATATGTTTACATCCACTTCATCCCACAACCCAGCTTTTACCATCCATATTTTTCCAAAGTATTTTTCTTCAGAAGGTGTTCCGAAAAATTTCACAGTACCTTTTATTTTTCCAGATTGTATGAGCTCTTTTATCGCGATTGCTGCGCCAAGACTTCC
>CALDUJ010000037.1 GCA_937923735.1 uncultured Flavobacteriaceae bacterium
AGTTATGGAAGTACTTAGAGAGATTAATAAAAATGGAAACACCATCCTCATGGCTACTCACGATTATGCATTACTACTGAAGTACCCTAGTAAGACCCTAAAGTGTGATGAGAATAAGGTTTTTGAGGTTGTACAGAGAAAGGATTAGGGATGCTATCAATACTTATTCCTACATATAATTACAATACTTATCCTTTAGTTCTAAATCTTCATCAACAAGCTACTAAACTCGAAATAGACTTTGAAATAATAGTCATGGATGATTGCTCAACTGAAACCATTAAAGAAAACGGTTTACTAGATAATTTATCAAACGCTATGTTTATAAAACTGTCTGAAAACTTGGGAAGAAGTGCCATAAGAAATAAGCTAGCTAGTATTGCAAAGCATAATTGGTTACTTTTTTTGGACGCTGATGTCATGCCAATTAGCAATAATTTTTTAAGAAAATATATAGATACCATACAAAATCACGATGTTGTTTTTGGCGGCATATCCTATGAACCTAATACTACAGAAAAATCCTCTTTAAGGCTTAAATACGGTTTGGAAAGAGAATCTATCTCTTTAAACAGTCGATTGGAGTTGCCTTATTCTTCTTTCACTTCAGCTAATTTCATATTAAAAAGAGAGATTTTCAATAGGTTTGGTTTTAAAGAACTCTATAAAACTTATGGATATGAAGACACATTATTTGCCTTTGATCTAAAAGAAAACAACATAAAAATAAATCATATAGATAATCCAGTATTCCATTTAGGGGTAGAATCCAATCCAGTTTTTTTAAATAAATCTTTAGAATCTTTACAAACTCTTTCTTACTTGATGAATAATGATTTTTTAGACCCAAGTCACACATCCATTACAAGAACATTTAAATTAATATCAAAATTAAGTTTGTCTCCCTTGTTTGGATTAATTTATAAAAAACTAAAACCAAAGTTCGAAAAGCATCTATTATCTGCAAAACCAAATTTGACTATATTCGACCTTTATCGATTATGTTACCTGTGTCATCTTGAAAAAAAATAAATGCCATTTTTCTCTATTATAATACCGCTTTACAACAAAGAAGATTACATAAAGGCTACAATAGAGAGTGTTCTTGTGCAATCGTTCCAAGATTTTGAGCTTATCATCATAAATGACGGCTCTACAGATAATAGCCTTGAAGTTGTAAGATGTATAACTGAAAATGTTAAGAACACTGTTATCATCAACCAAGAAAACAAAGGCTTATCTGCTTCAAGGAATAAAGGAATTTCAATGGCTAATGGTAAGGTAATCGCTTTATTGGATGCAGATGATTTATGGCACGAAAGTTTTTTAAAAGAGCTTCACAAGCTATATCTTACCTTCCCAAACGCTTCACTTTACGGTACAGATTATTATGAAAAATATAGTAATGGAAATCTTTTAAGTCCGAAAAAAAATCTTGATGTATCCATAAAAAACATGCTTTTTTTAGTCGATGATTTTTTTAAAGCAAATATGTTTCAACCAATCATCAGCCAAAGCAATTTTGCCATTAAAAAAGATGTCTTTAAAGATATTCAATTTGATGAAACTATTGATTTTGCTGAAGATATTGATTTTTACATCAAGGCTAATCTAAAATATAAGTTTGCCTATAGCTATAAGGCCTTGTCTTATGTTCGTTTTGACATCCCGAATCAAATGACAAGTAATAATTTTAAAGACAAAAGACTACCTAACTTTAATATCTACGAAAAAGAGGCTTCAAGTAACATTTCGCTGAAAAAATATTTAGACAGTAACCGCTATTTTTTGCTGATAAAGTCGAAGCTCTCAAATGATAAAAAAAATTACAATCTAATGTTTGAACAATTGGATTTCAAAAATCTGACATTCAAACAAAAACTACTTTTAAAAAGCCCTCTGCCTATTTTAAGATTAATAAAATTCATCAAAAAAACCTTCCTTAAATACAATATTAGGCTAACATCTTTTAATGGTTAATTAAGCAAAACCTCCCAAGTTTGGATGACTTCTTTTCCTGTAAACTGCCTTATGGAATTAGTGGCATTAGCTTTTAATGTTTTGTATAGAATTTCATCTTTCATCAATACATTAATACTTTGTGCTAGCTCATTAAAATCTTGATCATTAATCAATAGCCCATTCTTCCTGTGGTCGATTAATTCTGATGGTCCAGATTTGCAGTCAAATGAAACTACAGGTGTTCCCAATGCCAAAGACTCGAGAATAACCAGGGGCATCCCTTCAAACTTACTACAAAGTACTAAGAACTTACAATGCTTTATATAATCGTAGGGGTTGGACACAAAACCCAATAACTTAATTACGGACTGCAAGTTATTTGTCTTGACTAAATCTTCAAGATTAGCTCTGTCTGGGCCATCCCCTAATATAATTAACGGAATCCCTTTTTTAAAAGAACTCGTTTCTTTATAGCTTAATATCAGTTTATCAAACTGTTTGACTGGGTTATTAAGCCTCCCAATTGCTAAAACAGAATTACTAGGAATATCTGTTTTAAAACTTTCTTGCGTTTGCAACAAATCCTTATTTACAAAATTTGGTAAATACAGTACATTACCAAATAAATGGTATTGGTTCAAGGCTGTAACAACGTCTTTAGAAACCCCCACAATAGCTTTTGCCTTACCGTATTCTCTTTTAAAAAAACGCCCCTTAGGGATATGATATGCAATGTTATAATGCTGAACACTCATAATCATCTTTTTAATATCAAAAACAAAAAGATGTAGTAACAGCTCCATAATAAATCTATTGCGCATCCTAAAATCAATGTAAAAATCAGCACTAATTTTTTTGTAAAACTTTCTGAACCGTATTATTTTTTTTAGTTGCTTTACCCATTTTATGGGATGCTCGTCCTTGCCCAAATTGTACAAGTCACCCTTGTAACTATAAACAATATCATCTCTAAGTGAGATAATAGACACTCTATAATTATTCTCATATAACAGAAATGACAAAGAGGCAGCTACTTTTTCCGCGCCTCCGCTAGACAAGCAATCTACTATAATACAGATGTGTTTTTTATAACTCATTCGAAAACTGTTTCATAATCCTTACCGCCCAGGATGAGTCGTTTTCTAGTTTTAAAGCTAGAGCTAAATATACTTCTGCTTTTATCGAGAAATGAGCTTTCTATACCAGAAATGTGAACAATACTATGCCATAAATCATCTGTCATGTATTTCCTATTTAATTCTAAAGCATAGTCTTGTGGGTATATAAAACCGTCATTAAACCACATTAAAAAAGGTATTTTAAAAGTATTTTTTGTTGGTCTATCCTCTAAGTGTCCAAAAAAATCATCATCCTGAAACACCTCTTCTCCATGATCCGAAAAGTACATTAAATAGCTATTTGTTTTTTGAGCTTTAAGTTTCTTAAAGACTTTGCGAACTATAAAATCAGAATATCTTATAGCATTGTCGTAACTATTAATTTTTCGATATGCCAACTCATTATCGAATTGCGTTTTTGGACTGTCTTTAAAAATATCGAATTCTTTAGGGTATCTATTTTCATACGAAAAATGAGCGCCTATTAAGTGTAGAAATATAATCTTGTGTTGAGCATCATCGTTTAGAGCTTCTGTGACTTTGCTTAGCAATTCCCCGTCGTGTTTTTTATTATTCATCACAACGTCTTTGGAATTAAAGAATTTTGATTGCGCATGACTTGTAACACGAGCTAAAGCACTACTGGGGTTAAATGCAGGACTGTGGTTAGATATCCAAAAAGTCTTGAATTTAGTTTTGTTGAATAACTGAGTAATTGGTAAAGCAAGCGTTTTTTCTGGATTTTCATAATTACCAAGTGTAAGTGCTTTGCTTAATGAATGAAATGTGGATGTATTCGGGCTGATTACATTTCTGTAAATACTCAAGCTATCCTCAATACTTTGCAAAAAAGGAGTTGTATTTCTATCGTACCCATATACTTGCATATGGGCAGATGTTACAGATTCTCCAATAACAACTATAAACGTACTATTTGTTTCTTTATTCAGGTTTTCCGATATAACTGAGTTAGAATTAAGTTCGGCATTAAATGCATCTATATATTTTGTGTCCAGATGATTTAATACCACTGAACGCCCTAACAAATAAGGGAAATTATGATCAATTAATTTAGTGAGTTTGAGCATCCCTAAAAAAATAATGCTAGTAATCCCCATCTTTAATATTGTCATCCTCTTAAAACGATATTTAGACACAATCTCTGAAATGCTTCTTATAATAGCCTTTAGCTTTAGCAATGGAATGAAAAATAGGATTGTAACAACCACAAATTGAATAGTTCCGTACTCAGCAACAAACTCTCTTATTTCGTCTGGATTAGTGTTTAAAAAAACGAAAAATGAAGAAGGCCCGAAATGAATTTTAAAGTTCATGTACATTACAGTCTCAAACCAAAACATGAATGCCGTAAGAGTTATAATGACACCATATACCCATCGTTTTAAATTATCATTTTTTATGTGGCTGGCAAGAAAAAGAATAAATACAGTAAAAAGAAAGTTTTCAATAACATTAAAGAATCTATACAATGAAAAAAAATGAGTCAATCCCTCTATAAAAAATTCGAGAGCTAACCAGTAAATAAAAACCAATAGGTAGAGTTTTTTTTTCAAACCGAGTGCTTAGTATTAGTTAGTAGCGGTTTTCTAAATATAAACAACATAAGCATAAAATAAAACAGATAACTGGTTGCGTGCGCCATTACGACACCTTCTATTTCAAATCTATCTATAAAATAAATGCTAAAAAAATAAACTATAACAACATAAAAAAGCTCACCGAATACATACCAAAAAAGCATCTTCTTAGCCTGCATTTGGTAGGCTATTGCAAATGAAGCTATCTTGAAAAAATCTCCTATGAGTTGCCAGAAAAACAAGTCTTGCGTAGGCAGAAACTCTTGGGTTAGGGTGATTCTAACAATCCAATATCTAAAAAAATAAATTAAAACAAAGACCAAAACCACTATGGGTAAAATAGTTTTATAAAATTGTATAATTAAGTTTTTAAAGCCTTCATCTGTTTGGTTCTCTGATAGCTTAGGTAATAAGTAAAGCGAAAAAAGGCTCATTACAAACACCAGGTAATACTGCGATATCTTAATCATAGCTTCCCAGTATCCCGCTTCTTTAAGTCCAATACCATCAATAATATAGTTCTTTACCATAAGATGTACTACCGGAATTGTTAGCGCCGTGAATATTGCCATAATAATAAAGGATGACAATCCTCTGAAGTAGCTCCCAGAAAAACTCGATAAGGAGATGTTTCTGAAAATCCATTTTACATCCTTAACCCAGAACAGTGTTATAAATAATAAGATAGAAGGCACTGAGACAATTGCAATAATAGCGCCTTCCAGATTGTAGAAATAAAGCAAAAAAACAGTTATTAAAGCATTTAAGATATATCCAGCGGCATTAATCATAATAATGCGCTTATACTTTCCTAAGCCATTAATAATTGATAGGATAAAAGTATTTAATGTAAATAAAGGAAGTACAAATGCTAATATTCTAATGGCATAAGAATAGTCATTAACCCCAAAAACAAAGCGGCTAAAATATTCAGAAAATAAAATTAAAATTAATGATGATATGAGAGTGAAGCCTGCAACTAAAAAAAATGATGTGGAAATAATTTTTTTGAGAGCAGGAGCATCACTTTTGTTCTCAGCAGTATATTTTATAACACCATTTTGACCAGCACTTACTGAAATACCCTGAAAGCTCAATAAAAAACTTCTCAAATTTCCTGTTAACGCCATACCTTGAGGAAGCAAAAAATAAGCAAAGGCTTTAGATAATATAAATCCCGAAATTAATCGAATCAGAATACTTACGGAATTAAAAGCGCCCAACTTTAACAATCCACTATTCTTAATCTTATGTATTGTCTTTTTTAGCACCCTATTCTGTATTCTGGATTATCATTCATCATGTTCTTCAGTAATATCCTGGGTATTTTCGACGACTTTAAAAAGTGATGTACCAAAAATTAATAAAATAACCCCATAATACATAAGATAACTCACAAAATGAGCTATCGTAGCTCCTCTTGCTCCATGACTATCTATAAAATAAAGGCTCGTTGTATATAGCATTATGACCAAAAACACTTCTGTTATTATAAAATGCCAATACATCCTCTTGGCTATAAACTGGTAAGCTATTGCAATGGAGAGCACTTTAACCAAGTCTCCCAGTAATTGCCATAAAAACAAATCTTCCATAGGCTTGAACTCCTCACTAAACACTATTGTGATAATAAAAGGTCTTAAAAAATAAATTGTCAGAAGACCCATCCCGAAGATTGGTACAATCGTTTTGTAAAAGCTCCATATCTCTCTTCTAAATTCCTTGACTCCATCAATCTCAGACAGTCTGGGTAATATATAAAGTGTCATCAGTGAGCTCACAAACATCAGATAATATGACGAAATACGATTCATTCCTTCCCAGAATCCAGCTTCTTGCATGCCAATGGTATTAGCTATATAATTACGTATCTGAATCATGATTAAAGGCAGTGCAATCAGAGAAATTAAGGCCATCATAGAGTAAGTGCTTAACTTCTTTATTAAGTCAAGACTAAGGTTGTCTGCTTTGATTAAGGACACAAGATTTTTCTGATTTGAAATACCAACAAAGGTTATTAAGAAAATTAATGATGGAGAAATCACCACAGAGATAAGAGCCCCATCTAGGCTATTTTGCCAAATTAAAATTAGTGTTACTAAAAGACCAAGGACTTGACCAATGATATTAATCATTAATAGCATCCTGTACTTTGAATAGCCATTCATTATTGAGAACGTCAACATATTCAAAGAATAAAAAGGTATCGCAAGCGCTAGTATTTTAAAAACATAAGTATAATTATTGTAAGAAAGAAACACTGTTGAACTTATGTATTCGGCATTGTAATAAACAAAAAAACAAACAAGCGTCGTTGCGAAAAAACCTAAGTAGTAAACTGTAGAGATAAGTTTACTTAATTCCACAGTTTTGTTTTTAACTTCAGCAATGTATTTAACGACACCATTATACAATCCCAGTGTTGCGAAGGATTGAACAGAAGTTGTGAAATTTCTGAGGTTCCCGATTAAAGCCATTCCTTCAGGACCAATAAACACTGCAATGGCTTTTGAAGTAAAAATACCTGCAATAATACGTACTAAAACGGATGCAGAATTCAACGAGGCAACCTTGAAAAGAACATTATTGTTTATGTAATCTAAAAGACGTCTCATTAATACTTACTAAATGCTCTTTATTTTAGCATAATACTATGCCAAAGTACTAATTTTTATTGACAAGAAGATAGTATAAATTAATACAGATAATAGCAGAATTAGTTATAATTATCGGCCATGAAGTAGCCAAAAGGATTCCATAAATTACAAAAAAAGCACATCCAAAAGAATTAATAATCCTCAGTTTGGTAACGTTTTTCATCATAAATGACACCAATAAAGTAGCCATTGCCAAATAACCAACCCAATCTACTAAGGATATTCCTAGAAACTCCATTTATTTAAAGTTAAATAGTCTTGTTTCTTTTTCTATCTACTTCTTTCAAGAAAATTTTACGTAACCT
>CALDUJ010000038.1 GCA_937923735.1 uncultured Flavobacteriaceae bacterium
GTGCTGATTATAAACACGAACTTATAGGAGAACGTTTAACAACGACGCCTAAAAACTACGCTTACTTAAAGATAGCTGAAGGTTGCGACAGACCCTGCAGTTTTTGTGCTATACCATTAATGAGAGGGAAGCATAAATCAACTCCTATTGAGGAGATTGTTATTGAAGCAGAAAAATTAGCTGCCAACGGTGTTAAAGAGTTGATTTTGATAGCTCAAGATCTTACTTATTATGGATTAGATCTTTATAAAAAGAGAAACCTTGCGGAGTTATTGGAGCATTTAGTAAAAGTAGAAGGTATTGAGTGGATTCGATTGCATTATGCATTTCCAACAGGATTTCCAATGGATGTATTAGAGGTTATGAAAAAAGAGTCAAAGATTTGTAACTATCTCGATATTCCACTACAGCATATATCGGATTCGATTTTAAAAAGCATGCGTCGAGGCACGACTAAGGAAAAAACAACGAAGTTATTGAAAGAGTTTCGTCAAACCGTTCCAGAAATGACTATTCGTACAACCTTAATTGTTGGCTATCCAGGTGAAACCGAAGAAGATTTTCAAATTTTGAAGCAGTGGGTACAAGACATGCGTTTTGAGCGCTTAGGATGCTTTACATATTCGCATGAAGAAAATACACACGCTTATAATCTTGAAGATGATGTCCCACAAGAAGTGAAGCAACAACGAGCTAATGAAATTATGGAGATTCAATCCCAAATTTCATGGGAACTGAATCAGCAAAAAATAGGGCAGCAATTAAAAGTTGTAATAGACCGAAAAGAAGGTAATTATTTTGTTGGGCGAACAGAATTTGATTCACCTGATGTCGATAATGAGGTGCTTATCGACGCAACACAAACCTATCTTAAAACAGGAGAATTTACAAATGTAGTCATAACCGAAGCAGAAGATTTCGATTTATATGCGAATCCAGTCTAAGAGTGTAAATACTAATTACCAGGCTGCGAATTGATACGCTTGAACTGCCTGTTTATTTTCTTAATAGCGTTTTCAATAGACTTTTCAGGCTCAATAATATTATATTTCCCCCAGAATTCAGGCTCAGAAAAACCTGAAGCTTCATCGGCAAGAACGACAGTAGGTCGTAATGCTTTCTTTGGCCTATTTATTCCTGTTGTATTAGTTTTCCAGTCTGTAATAGCCATTTCACTTTGTAGCGTATAAGAACTATTAAATAGTTTGTTTTTCCAGTTTACCTTAAAGGTCAATTGTATATTACTGTATCCATAATACCATTTGCCATTGGAGGTTCTGTAATCAACCCTATAAGCAGCTTCTGTAGGATATACTGATACTCTTCTTGGTTTTTTTCTTATAAACATCTCGCTAGCAAGTTCACGATTCTCTACATTCAAACTATATACCGCACTTGTTAATGCATAGGTTTCGGCATCGATATAAAGTTTTCCATAATAATGTGGATAAAACTCTTTAGGATTTTTATCAAAATTAACGACATAGACAGGTCTGCCATTTACCTCAGTTGTTTTAGCGAAGCTGTAGATATAGCCTTCCATGCTTTCTTCGCTGAATAAAAATTCAGGGTATTTTATCATGTCCGCATATAATGCACTAAAAGGACCTCCTTGAAGTTTTAATGCAACAGTGTCCAATCTTGTGTAATTAGTGCTTTTTCGGGCTTTAATGAGTTTAATTGCATCATTCCGTTTAGATATATATGGCTGCTTATAGATTTCTACAACAGCTTCTGATAATGATGCATTTTTGCGACGCTTTTTAATAGTTTCTCTGTAAAATGCGGTCATTATAGACTGGTCAACAATATAATTTTCTCCTTTACGCTTCAACATGGCCTTGACTAATGATTCAGCATCTTTCGGAGCATTTATATTTATTTGAGTTAATTCCGTGATTGTTGGCTCTAAAGCAATTTCGTTGTTAGAATTCTTTAAATCTGATAATTTTATTGATTGCTTTTTGTATCCTAGGAAAGAAACAGAAACATTGCCATTCATCATGTCGTTTGGAACTTTGAGAGCAAAATCCCCTTCCGTATTTGTAACAGTGCTAATATTGCTACCATCAACAATAAGGTCAGCAAAGACTAATGGTTTTTTTGTTTTACTGTCTATAACCTCTCCCTTGTATTCTGTATACTCTATATCGTTTTGGGCATATACATTTATTGTTATATGGCTAGATAATAGAAAAAATGCCATTAATAAGATTGTACTAAATCTCTTGTACTTAGTGAAGACTTCTTTTTTCATAGCTATAGTATTAAAAATCGACACAGTTAAGATACAAAATAACCGCCTAACCGCCTAAAATTTAACGCTCCTTAACAGGTTCTCTAAGCAAATAATACTTCATGGTATTATCCGGGAAAATGCTTTTATGTTTGTAGTTGCCTTTTGGTTTATATATGGGCATTGGGTTTTTTGTAGCACTATTTTCAGATTCTAAAAATGCTTTTCTTCTAAGTGCCTGCTCATAATCTGATAATAGAAATGAGCTCGTTAATGAATCTTTACCATCAAATAGCTGTTTGTAAAGTATAGATGAGTCATTTTTTTCTATGGCTAAATTCTCTAATGAATTGTGCTCTAAATTTGAAAATAAACTCTTTTCCTGCGAAAATACCATTGAGCAAAAACAGAATGCGGTTAAAATTAGTATTGAAAGTTTCATAACAAATATGTTTTATTAATTCTTGAAATCTTTTGATTCTTTATCTTTTTCGTTGAGAAGTATAGGCTTGCCAAAACCTAAGCCTTCTAATTTGTCAAGTTGCGTTTTTGCATCACCAACAACTAACCAAACCATCTTGTCAGTATTTAAATACTTATTTGATAATGTCTTAATCTCGTCCACAGTCATAGCTTTTACGATGTCTTCTCGTTGTTTTGCGTAATCGTCGTCAAAACCATAATTACTTATGTTATTCAGCATATTGAGTTTTGAACCTAGGGTTTCAAACGCTCTAGCATTACTTTTTATCATAAACCCTTTGGTTACTTCCAAATCGTTTTCATTGTAATTCTTTCCATACTCTTCAAGTATTTTCTTTACCAAGGCGGCAGATTCATAAGTAACATTGGAACGTACGCCACTGCTAATTGTAAAAGGACCTTTATAGTTTGAGCCAGAAAATCTTGAACGAATACCATAAGTATAGCCTTTGCCTTCACGTAGTTGCTGCGTTAATTGAGAAGCAAAACTTCCGCCACCAAGACGGTAATTCATTATAGTTGCTGGATAATAGTCTTTATCGGTTACAGCTAAAGCCGGATACCCAAACCTGAGAACAGACTGTTTGGCGCCAGGAACATCGTAAAAATATACTTTTGATGTTGAAGGAGCTATTGCAGTTGGTAGTTCTGGGAAAACAACTTCTTTTACCTCCCAGCTGTCATTAATCACAGATATTGATTTACTGACTGCCGATTGAGTTATATCTCCTACAACGTGAAATTTTGAAACCGAAGGGGATATATTTTTGTTGTAATAATTTTTTAAATCATCTATTGTGATGCTTTTTACAGAAGTTTCATTCCCTACATTATTATTCGCCAATATGTGATTCTCTCCATAAATAAGTTTAGAGTAGGCATTTGCAGCTATTGTATTTGGATTTGCTTTTTGCTGTTCTATCTGACTTAAGGTACTTTGTTTTATTAGGTCAAATTCTTTTTCATCCCAACGAGGTTCTAATAATATTTCTTTTACTAGCGCTATCGTTTTTTTATAGTTTTTGGCCAATGTATTGCCCGAAATGATAATTGATTCGTCAGTTGCATACGCATTAATGGAGGCGCCAAGGCTTTCTATGGCGTTTTCCAATTCCTCAGGTGTTTTGTTTTTTGTGCCTTTTGTCATTAAATCTGCTAGAAGATTCGAAACCCCTATTTTGTCAGCATTCTCTAGCAACATGCCGCCTTTAATTTGTAATTGGAATCGCACTAGAGGTACCTCACTATTTTCTATACCATAAAGTTGAATACCAGAAGACAAAGATTCTTTCCATACTTTGGGAACTTTTACGTCCGGACTTTCTCCATAAGGAGGTTCGATACTTCTGTCGAAACTAGAAGGTGTTTTTTTGTAAGTGGCAGCAATACTAGCGTCAAATTGCTCTTCAGCACCTTCTATTATTTTTTCTTCTACAACTTCAGCAAGTTCAGAGCCTTGTAATGAGAGTTCTAATTGATTTTTTGGAATAAAGCTTGTGGCTACAAAATTTTTGTCTTTTATGTAGGTGTTGTAAACACGCATTACGTCTTCTCCAGTAACTGCAAGAATGTTTTTCACGTCTTGGTTTATAAATCCAGGATCGCCTGCAAAAATCTCGTACTGTGCCAATTGAAATCCTTTTCCTAAAACACTTGATAAACTATTGTAGAAATCTGTTTCTTGACCTGCCTTTATGCGGTCTAAATCTTTATCGGAAATGCCGTTAGCTTCAAAACTTGCAAAAGCTTCAAATATGGCATCTTGAACTTTGTCTAAATCTGTTTCAGAAAACGCTGTTGTTTGGAGCATAAATTGTCCAGCAATTTCGGAATTGTATTGAAATAAGTCGACCGCATCCGTTAACTGCTTTTCTTCAACAAGAGTTTTATAAAGAGGCGCTTTTTTGCCTTGAGACAAATAGGTTGACAAAACTTCCAGAGCATAAGAATCCGGATGGTACTCATATACAGATGGCCATGTTAGCGTCAATCTTGGAAGTCTAGCAAAATTATCTTCGTAGTATAATTTCTTGGTTTGCGATAATGTTACTGGCTGTTTTTCCATTTTAGGAATATTCTCACCGCGTTTTATTTCGTTAAAGTATTTATGTACCCATTCTTTTGCCTGAGCCGTATCAAAGTCACCAGCTATTGTTAATGTTACATTGTTTGGTACATACCAGCGGTTAAAGAAATCCTTAACGTCTTGTAGTGTAGCATTTTGCAAATCTTCCAGAGAGCCAATCACGGTCCAACTGTAGGGATGATCTTTAGGGTAAAGATTCTTCCCAATTACATGGAAATTATGACCATAAGGACGGTTGTCTACACTTTGCCTTTTCTCGTTTTTTACAACTTGTTTTTCCTTCGCAAGAACCTGTTCAGTTACAGTATTTATAAAGAAGCCTAGTTTGTCTGCTTCAGCCCAAATCATTTTCTCGAGCGCGTCTTTGGGTACTGTTTGATAGTAATTAGTTCTATCTCTACTTGTAGAGCCATTGGCTCCAGAACCTCCAATACGTGCACTCATTTTATCCAGACCTCCTTTTCCTAAATTCTCGGATTCTAAAAACAATAAGTGCTCAAATAAATGTGCAAAACCAGTACGTCCTTCTTTTTCTCTAGCTGATCCAACATGGCTTGTTAAGGCTACAGCTACCACAGGGTCAGAACGGTCTACATGCATAATGACTTGTAAGCCATTGTCTAAGGTGAATTTTTCGAAATCTACTTTGAATTCTGTTGATTGTTTACTAGAATCCTGTTTACAGGAAACTGTCGCCACAAATGCGATTATTATTAAAGTTAAAGACTTGATTGATTTCATATTTTTTGATTAATGAAAATTAATGCTATAATTCAAACGCGTTATTATTAACAAAGAAAATGGAGTTGACTAAAAAAAGCTTCCCATTTTCCCAGAAACTTCGGAACATGACATTGTCTACCATATAGATTAAACTTCCGCTTCCCATACGTTCTTCTCCAAAAACTAAAGTATTATCTAGTTTTTTTATTGCTTCGCTACCAGCAAAACCTGAGACGTGCATTGGGTTGTCTCCCATATATGCCACATTGTAACCATTATCTAAAAGACTAAATGCAGTACTGCCTATTTTTAATGTAAAATAGTCGTCCTCATATCCAAATGCCATTGGATGCGTTTTATCAATTTTGGTTTTGAAAATGGCTCCTGTAATCATTTGCGAAGCATATTCCCTTTCTCTATCGGCATAAGGCGTTAAATTCTTTTTGTCTTTGTCAGTTTCACTATCGTTTGTTGCACGTTTTAATCCAAACCCTTCCTTGCCAGCGAAACTATTTAATGCTCTATCGAAGGCGATAACTTTTCCGCCAGAACGAATCCACTCTTTGAGTTTTTTCATACCACCATCGTTTAATATGTCTCCATACCAACCACTTGGCATTACCAAAACATTAAACTTGTCCAGGTTAACACGTCCAAAGTTTTCAGTGTTAATTGAGGTTAATGGATAATGTAATTGCTGTTCGAAAAAATGCCATATTTGCCCATAGTTGTAAGACGAAGTCCCGTTTCCAGATAAAATGGCTACTTTCTGTTTGTTTATTAATTTAATGTCTGGTGACCCAAAGTCAGGTCCTCGAGTAGAAAAACCAGAACTTACTGCTTGCAGCTGTCTGCCAAATTTATTAGCAGTATTGATTATTAAGTCATCTAGGTTTTCAACCTTTTTATTATCACCTCTAACAATTATTAATGAGCCTCTGTCAAATTCTTGGCCAGCTGTATTCATTGGTTTTTCAGTGAATCTAACCTTTATGTTTTGCTTTAATAAGTCAGCCAAAAATTCTGCATCCTTGAGGCTATTCCATTTCAGCATATAACCTGTTGCATTTATATTTTTGGAGTTTCTAGTAGATGTTTTTCCTACTGTTTTGGTAGGCACTAAACTTGTACTCGCAACAGTTTCTAATCCGTAAGCGTAAGGTAGGCTCCAAGCAGTAATGTCATACGTAAGCGAATCGCTTAATTTGCCATCTGGTTCAAATAATGCTTTAACCATTTTTCCTTTGGGTTGATTCGTGCTCACAACTAAAGCATCAGAATTTATATTCATACTACCTGTTGCATTGGAGTTATAATTAAAACCACTTACACGACTACCCGAAGCATTACCATGAGCTATTTCATGCTTATCCAATAAAGACTTTAAAGCTTCTATTTTATCTTGATTGCCTTTCATCACATAACTCTTGTATTTTAATCCGGAAGTATCGAAAAAGCGTTTGAATTCTTGATTTAATTTTGAGACGTTTTTAGAAGATACTTCAACAGTCGATAAACCTGTAGTAGTGTGATGCTTAACACGATCTACCAATGTTAAAACATCTCCTTCGTCATTAAGAATTCCTAAGCCACCACGCCCATGACCAGCTTGTTCGTAAGTCATGCCAATAGCTCCCATGAACATTGGGTAGGTGTCACCATAACTTGGATAGAAGAGATCAAAACGTTCTCCTGTAAAGTATAACCATCCTTCAGCATCAAAATATTTAGCGTGATTTTTACCAATCTGTACTTGGAAATCACGTTGCCAATCACTTATAATTTCATGATAAGGCTCAGCAGCTGGTGCAAAATAATAAGGTTCGTTAATACCTTGTTCGTGGAAATCCACATGAATATGAGGCATCCATTTATTGTATATTTTTAGTCGCGATTGTGATTCTATTTGAGTAGCCCAAGCCCAGTCTCTGTTTAAATCGAATAGATAATGATTTGGTCTTCCTCCCGGCCAAGGTTCGCTATGTTCGCTTGCTTGTTGACTGATGTCATACGGCATGCTTGCCGTTTCATTGTACCAGTTGGCATAACGGTCGCGACCATCAGGATTAATACAAGGGTCAATAATAACCACGGTATTCTTTAGCCACTCTTGTTTTTCAGTCAGTAGTCTATATAAGGTAAGCATAGAGGCTTCTGTGCTGGATGCTTCATTTCCATGAACATTATAACTTAACCAAACAATGGCGATATCTTGATTTCCATTTCCACCAGGGATAATTCCAGTATTTTTAAGGTTGTTTTGTCTAATGGTCTCAATATTTTTAAGGTTTTCTTCTGAAGAAATGTAAGTTACATACAAAGGTCTGCGCTCGTAGGTTGAACCATACTGTTCCATTTTCACCTGATTAGGCATCTTAGATTCTACATGTTTAAAGTAGTCTACCACTTGATGATGGCGTGAGAATTTAGTGCCGATTTCATATCCAAGAAAATCACTTGGAGATTGTATCTGTTGCGCAATTGTAATGGAAACTGATAATAAACCGACAAAGAAGACGCTCAAGATTTTTTGCATGATTGATTAGTTTTTTAGAAAAGTATAAAGTAAAGATAGCAACCCGAAACGAATTAACTAAAAATTAGTATTTAAAATCTCGAAGAGCATTATATTTACAGGACAATTCAATGCTAACTATGCCAACCGACTGTATTGCGTTCAGGGACACTAATTACTTCTCGTCACTTATTTGTGATTATCTAGATGAAAAACCTGAACTGCAACCATTTTATAATCGTTTTCCAACTATTGATAATTTTGAAGCTCAAATAGAAGAAAAGAAACTGTCAGTTCGAGCGGAGTCGAGAACTATCTTAGTTAAATCACTTCAAAAGCAATATAGAAATGTAAATACTTCTGAAGCGACACTATCTAATATAGAAGCACTTTCAAAAGAAAACTCTTATACAATTACAACTGGTCATCAACTAAATTTGTTTACTGGTCCGTTGTACTTTTTATATAAGATTATTTCGGCCATTAACCTGAGTAGAGAATTAAAATCTAAATACCCTAAAAATGAGTTTGTGCCTGTCTATTGGATGGCAACCGAAGATCATGATTTTGAAGAAATAAATTACTTTAATTTTGATGGTAAGAAAGTGAAGTGGGATAGACATTCATCTGGAGCCGTAGGAGAATTGGATTTAGTAGGATTAGATGAGGTATTCAATGCATTCTCAAATGTTATCGGTAACAGTAGCAATGCCAACGAACTAAAAGGTTTATTTAAGAGTGCTTATTTGGAGCATAATAATCTTGCTGATGCGACAAGGTATCTTGCAAATGAATTGTTTAAGGATTACGGATTGGTTATCATCAATGCTAATGATAAAGACCTAAAACGCTTATTTGTTCCTTTTGCTGAAGAAGAACTTGTCAAACAAACTTCTTATAATGTTGTTTCTAAAACAAATGTGCTGTTAAATGAGGTTTCAGACAAATACAAGATTCAGGTGAATCCTAGAGAAATTAACCTTTTCTACATAACGGAAGGGTTAAGAGAACGTATTGTTGAGGTTGATGGGATTTATAAAGTACTCAATTCAGAGATAATTTGGAGTTTGAGTGAGATAAAAAAATTACTCTCAGAGTACCCAGAGAGATTTAGCCCAAATGTTATTCTTAGACCGTTATATCAAGAAGTGATTTTACCTAATCTCTGTTATATAGGAGGTGGTGGCGAGTTGGCATATTGGTTTCAATTAAAAACAAATTTTGAAGCGGTTAATGTTCCGTTCCCCATCTTATTACTCCGTAATTCGGTATTGATAAAAACTGAAAAACAATCAGAAAAACTAACAAAGTTGAATGTTTCTGATGAGGAACTCTTTATGAAACAGGAAGATTTGATTGTTGAAAAAGTAAAAGAACTATCAGAAATTAAGATCGATTTTATAGAGCAAAAAGAGCATCTAAAAAAACAATTTGAAGATTTACATAAACTTGCTAAGCAAACGGATAAGTCTTTCTTGGGAGCAGTCGGAGCTCAAGAACGAAAACAAATCAAAGGGTTAGAACATCTAGAGAAACGACTTTTAAAAGCACAAAAACGAAAATTAAAAGACCATACTAACAGAATAACGGAGCTTCAAGACCAGTTGTTCCCTGGTAAAAGTTTGCAAGAGCGAAATCTAAATTTTTCTGAAGTGTATTTGGAATATGGTACAGAATTAGTTCCTAAACTAATATCAGAATTAGAACCTTTAAAGTTGCAGTTTTCAATTCTTGAATTGTAGAAAAAAATCACCAATCCTAATTCATAATTTAAAGCACATTGTTTACTTTTGCGCATGCAACACGACAAGGTACTTATCCTAGACTTCGGATCACAAGTCACGCAGCTCATCGGACGACGCGTTAGAGAGCTTAATATCTATTCAGAAATACATCCATACAATAAACCGCCAAAGGATTTAAGCAGTTTTAAAGCTGTTGTTTTATCAGGAAGCCCGCTATCTGTAAGGGGTGACAATGTAGCGCATCCAAATCTTTCCGAAATACAAGGTAAAAAACCATTATTAGGTATTTGTTATGGAGCACAATATTTGGCACATTTTAGTGGTGGCAATGTTGCTGAATCCAACACGAGAGAATATGGAAGAGCCAATTTGTCTTTTGTGAAAGATACTGCGCTTTTTAAAAATATTTTTGAAGGGTCTCAAGTATGGATGAGTCATAGCGATACTATAAAAGAATTACCAACCAATGGTGAGTTATTGGCTAGCACACACGATGTGGAGAATGCGGCTTTTAAGATTGGTGGCGAAGATACTTACGCAATACAGTTTCATCCAGAAGTATACCATTCATTAGATGGGAAGCAATTACTAGAAAATTTCTTGGTAAACATTGCTAAGGTTAACCAGGATTGGACCCCAGATAGTTTTGTAGATGAAACTGTTAATAATTTAAAAAAACAATTAGGAAACGATAAAGTAGTACTTGGATTATCTGGAGGAGTAGATTCTTCTGTAGCGGCTATGTTGTTACATAAAGCGATTGGTGAGAACCTTTATTGCATATTTGTTAATAATGGTTTACTGAGAAAAAATGAGTTTACAGATGTTCTGGAGCAGTATAAAGGGATGGGACTAAATGTAAAAGGTGTAGATGCTTCGGCACGCTTTTTGGATGCCCTAGCTGGAGAGAGTGACCCTGAAAAAAAGCGTAAAGCTATAGGTCGCGTGTTCATTGAAGTTTTTGATGATGAGGCACACCGTATTGAAGATGTTAAATGGTTAGCACAAGGCACTATTTATCCAGATGTAATTGAAAGTGTTTCGGTTTCTGGAGGACCAAGTGCGACTATAAAAAGTCATCATAATGTCGGAGGGTTACCTGACTTTATGAAACTGAAGATTGTAGAGCCTTTAAAAATGTTGTTCAAGGATGAGGTGAGACGCGTAGGGGCTTCAATGGGTATGGATAAAAACCTTTTGGGAAGGCATCCATTTCCTGGTCCAGGATTGGCAATTAGGATTCTTGGAGATATCACGAGCGAAAAAGTTCGTATTTTGCAAGAAGTAGATGCGATTTTCATTAACGGATTGCGAGAATGGGGATTGTATGATAAAGTATGGCAAGCGGGAGCAATGTTACTGCCTGTGCAAAGTGTAGGGGTAATGGGAGATGAACGAACCTATGAAAAATGTGTGGCTTTAAGAGCAGTTGAAAGTACAGACGGTATGACGGCAGATTGGGTAAATTTGCCATATGAGTTCTTACAAAAGACCTCAAATGATATAATAAATAAAGTAAAAGGCGTTAATAGAGTGGTGTATGACATCAGTTCAAAACCGCCAGCCACAATTGAGTGGGAATAGAAAATATATGAGAAAATTAATCATAACACTAAGTTTTGTGCTGTTGGCAGTAATGACTGTTTATGCTCAACAATATAAAACGCACCAAGTGAAGCAAGGCGAAACCATTATTTCGATTTCTAAACTTTATAAAGTTACTCCGTTAGAAATTTATCAGTTGAATCCTGATGCTAAGCAAGGGTTGAGAGAAAACTCTATTTTGATTATTCCTAAAGCCAAAGTTGCTTCCTCTAATTCTGAGACAGTAGTTACAATTACAAAAGAGTTGGATGGTTTTAAAAGACACAAGGTAAGAAGAAAAGAAACTCTTTACAGTTTGTCAAAGAAGTACAATGTCAGTGAGGATGACATAAAAAAATATAACAAATGGTTGTATGCAGAAAATCTTAGAAAAGGAGATAAGCTACAGATTCCAATTTTTAAAGAAGTAAGAAAGGAAGAAGTAGTAGATAATACAATTCAAGAGTACACAGTTGAAAAGAGTGAAGGCAAATGGCGAGTAGCTTATAAGTTTGGAATTTCCGTTGAAGAACTGGAGGCTTTAAACCCAGAAATGGGAGATACTTTGCATGAAGGGCAAATTCTTACAGTGCCTAATATTGCTGATAATATGCTGCGTACTGTAGATGACACTTATGGATATTACAAAGTGTTACCCGCAGAAGGTTATTATAGACTCAAAGTTAAATTAGGTTTGACCAAAGACCAGATAGTCAAACTGAACCCTGAATTAAATGAAGGAGGATTGAAAGACGGAATGATATTAAAAATACCTAAGGAAACTATGGTAATGTCTTCAGGGGTAAATACTACTGGGAAATTCAGTTTAGCAGATAGCATAAGTAATTATAATACTAAGCACTTAGTAGTCATGCTTCCGTTTGAGTTAAATAGAATCAATCCAGACTCTGTTTACGAAGCAAAGAGACGAATTAAAAATAGACGTGCGTTAAATGTATCCCTAGATTTTCATTCAGGTGTTTTAATAGCATTGGACTCAGCTAAGCAACTTGGTATTTCAACTAAATTGGATGTTTACGATACAAAGAATCAAGAATACGAGGTGAGCAATATTATCAGCCGTAATAATTTTTCGGATGTTGATGCGGTCATCGGACCATTATTGACCAAGAATTTCAATAGAGCTGCGTCAGAATTAAAACGAGATAATGTTCCAGTACTTTCACCAATTGTAGATCAGATTAATTTGGTTGGAAATGTGTTTCAAACAATACCTTCAGATGATATGCTAAGAAGTAAGATTATCGATTTTGTAGCTCAGGATAGTTTGGTACAAAAAGTAATCATTGTTTCAGACTCTAAGCATAAAAACATTAGTAATGTTTTAAAAAGTAAGTTTCCTAAAGCTAAACAGGTTTTCTCCCGAATGCAGAAGGATAAAAACAATAAGACCGAAAAAGATGCTTATTATGTTCTGCCTGAAGATTTTGAAGAAGAACTTCAGCCCGGTAAGAATGTAGTGTTCTTAGAAACTAAAGACGAAGGTTTTGTCTCTAATGTTTCAAGTATGTTGAATTCTTTGATAAGCGTTGAAGAAAAAATTGAAATAGTATTGATGACCACTAACAAAAACTCGGCATTTGAAGGAGAGAATATAAGAAATGTACATTTATCCAATCTAAAATTCCATTTTCCAACCGTACAAAAGGACTATGATGAGGATAAAAAAAACTCATTTGTAACCATGTATAAGAAAAAATGGAATATTGCTCCTAACAAATTTGCTGTTCGAGGATTTGATATGGCCATGGATATTTTATTGCGATTATCGGCTAACGAAGATTTATTTCAAGGGGCGAATTACGATATGGAAACAGAGTATGTCGAGAATAAATTCAATTATAAGAAAAAACTTTTTGGAGGTTATTATAATGAGTCTGCTTATATAGTAAAGTATGACAATCTAAGACTAGTAGAAGCTAAATAGTATGACATCTAAAGTAACCTATCTCGGTAATCTCAGAGCTGTAAATAAACATATAAAATCTGGTGACGAATTTATTACAGATGCTCCAACAGACAATAATGGTAAAGGAGAAGCGTTTTCTCCTACAGATACTGTTGCCAACGGATTGGCAACTTGTATGATTACTGTTATGGGTATTAAGGCAAGAGATATGGGTGTCGATATGGTAGGAACTACTGCCGAAGTCACCAAGATAATGGCATCTAACCCAAGACGAATTTCTAAGATTGAAGTTGTTTTGGATTTCCCTTTTGAAACTGACAGTAAAACGAGAAAAATACTGGAGAATACTGCTAATACATGTCCCGTACATTATAGCTTGCATCCAGATATAGAAAAAGCTATTACGTTTAACTGGAAATAAGTGTACAAGTTACTTTTTGCAATTTTATTTATTGTTCTAGGGAATTATTCTTCAGAAGAACAACTAGTCTGGGATGAAGACTACCGTTTAAGTTGGTCAGATTTCAGAGGAAAACCTCAAGAAAATATGGATGCAGTGGCCATTACAGCTTCTGGTTTGTCTTCTAGTCTTTCTGCTACTACAACATCCAAAAGGTTAGTGGATTATACCATAACTATTACCGCAAATTTTTACCCAGAAAAGTCATGGTTTAAGCCAGGTCGAGTAGATGAAATTGTGTTAGCCCATGAACAGCTTCATTTTGACATCACAGAACTAAATGCAAGAAAACTAAGAAAGCGTATTGCTGAATTTAGATTTACTTTAGATATAAAGGCCGAATTGGGTCAGTTGGTGAAAATTGCAAATAGAAATTTAGCGGAAATGCAAGAGCAATATGATGGGGAAAGTAACTACTCGATGACGGTAGAAGCTCAAAAAAAATGGCAGATTTATGTTAAGGAAGAGTTGATAAGACTCTCTAATTATAAATAAGCCTGAAGTAAGTTAGAATGCCAAGAATGATTAGTGTCAGACTTCCAACAAGCGTTACTATCCAATTACAGTGCTTTATAAATATCCTACTCAACAAGTAAATTACTATTGTTATTGCTGTAATAACAAGTGGTAAATAAATAAATACAAAAAGACTTACTCTAGAGCTTAATTTTATGCTATTTATGGAAGCTACCCAATACATAACACCACACATAAAAATTATGAATATATTGTAATACGGATTATTGATAGCTTTTTCCATATCATAAAAATAGAATATTTTCAATCTTTACTTAAAAGTTGTCACACTGAGCGGAGTCGAAGTGCTTGTTATTAATCTGTTTTTTAAGTAGATGAATATAC
>CALDUJ010000039.1 GCA_937923735.1 uncultured Flavobacteriaceae bacterium
TACATTTTCAACATAATGCACGTCGTAGGCAAACTTTTTCGGCCAAGAAATAGCATTCCTACCATTAATTTGAGCCCATCCAGTTATACCAGGTCTAATATTATGACGCTTTTTCTGTTCTTCGTTATATAAAGGTAGGTAAGGAATAATAAGAGGTCTCGGGCCTATTAATGCCATTTCGCCTTTTAACACATTTAGAAGTTGTGGAATTTCATCTAAGGATGTTTTCCTCACAAAATCACCTACTTTGGTAATTCTCATATGGTCTGGAAGTAACTCTCCATTTTCATCTTTCTTATCGTTCATGGTCTTGAACTTCATGATGGTGAAGATTTTCTCATTCTTCCCTGGTCGCCTTTGAAAGAAAAAAGGTTTTCCGTTATTGCTGAAATAGAGAATAGCAGTAACCGTTAAAAATATAGGCGACACTAAAATAAGCCCTATTAACGCTGCTATAAAATCGAAAAGTCTCTTAAAAAAATACTTATACATAACTATAAATTATTTCTTTTTAATCTTCTTTCCGGTTGCACTCATGCTCATAGTTTTTTCGAAAACGATACTTGATGGTACTTTATAAGGTGCCAATTTTTCACCACAACGCTGAGTGATAATACTTTTCATTTCTGCTTCATCAAAATCTCCATTGGCAACTACAGTTGCTTGAATGGCTTCTCCAAGAAGTTCATCGTCTATAGATGAGATTGTACAATCGACAATTTGAGGGACAGATAGAATAACTTCTTCTATCTCTTTTGGGCTCACACGCTTGCCACGTACTTTTATAATTTCTTTTTTTCTTGCCATTAAGTAAATAAAACCATCTTCATCTACTTTAGCAATATCTCCTGTGCGAAGCCATCCGTTTACGATAGCTTCATCTGTATCTTTCTGGTCTTTAAAATAACCAGACATAACATTATCTCCAAAGGCTAATAATTCGCCTTCTTCATTTACTGCAGCTTCTTTTCCTTCAGCGTTTACAACTTTTAACTGTACACCGGGAATCGCTTTGCCAATAGATCCTTTTTTGGTTTTTACAAACTCAGGTGGTAGGTACGATAGTCTTGCCGTAGCTTCAGTCTGACCATACATGACGAAAAAATCTTTTTCAGGAAATGCTTCAACAAACTCGTCGATAAAAACCGTATGTAATTTCCCACCTGCTTGGGTTACATATCGCAAATCTGGAAATTCTGTTTCTTTAAAAGTCTGTGATTTCTTTAATAGAATTTGAAAATGGCTAGGCACACCAGCAAAACCAGTACACCTGTAATTCTCAATATCCTTTATAACGGTTGCCAAAAACATAAAACTATTGTTAAGCACAATAGAACCACCAACTTTAAGGTGTGTATGCAATAATGACAAACCATAACAGTAAAAGAACGGCATAACAACTGCCATAATATCCTTTTCTGAAAGTTTTAAATACTCAATAATTGAATTGGTATTCGCTATAATATTTTTGTGGCTAATAACAACACCTTTAGGTTCTCCAGTTGAACCAGAAGTGAAAATTATTTCGGCAGGTCTTGTTTTATCAAAATCAGAATTACCAGGATTTACTGTCTGATTTTTGGTGATTTGAATTAACTCAGCTTCATCGATTAATGAAATACTTTCCTCTAATTTTAATCTTCGTTTTAATCCTTTAGCAATAAAAACTGTTGAAGCCTCTGCTGTATCAACAATAAAATCCAGATTACTTTGTTCCACCGCATAATTAAGTGGTACACATGTATTCCCGGATTTTAAAATTCCCAAATAAGCAGTAATAAAGAATACCGAATTTGGGCTTATTAATAAAATGTTTTGATTCTCTCCAACATGCTCTTTAATGTAAGACGCAACTTTTAAACTATCTTCATGTAATTGCTTAAAAGAAATCGTCTCTTTTGAGCCCAACACAAAATCTTTCTCAAGATTCTGTGTCGTGCTAAAAAAGTAATCAAAAACGTTCATCTCAATGGTTTTCTAGAAGATTGGCTTCATTCTTAGATACTCAGTCGTCTTCTGCTTTCTCTCCATGTTCTTGTAGATATTTTCTACATCTTCTGTAGATCTACCCATTACCTTACCTACTTCTTCTGCAGAATAGCCATTCTCCCATCCGTACCAGTAAAGATCCATTTCTTTATGTGGCATTTGATAGAAGAAATCTTCTTGAGTCTGCTCAGCAGTATAAGTGTCTGTAGTTGGAGTTCTATCCAAGATACCCTGTGGGACACCTAAATGCGCAGCTATTTGGAATACTTGAGTTTTATATAAGTGTCCGATTGGCATTACATCTGCCCCACCATCTCCATACTTTACGAAGAAACCTTGTTGTACTTCGTGCTTGTTTGGCGTACCAATTACAGCAGCGTGTAATCTCTCAGCATGGTAATATAACATAGACATTCTGCTGCGTTGCTTGAAGTTAGAAGCTGCTACAATTTGTAAATACTCCTTAACAGGTAATAATTTACTTACTACATCTCCGTTTGGTCTTATTACAGTAATCGAAAATGCTGGTGGTAAAGAACTTGCTGGATCTTGTTTGATTTCAATCTTAGACTTATCTACAGCTGGATCAAAATCTGTAACAACGCGAGAGATAGCTTCATCACGTCTTTGATAACAACCAAATCCTTCCAAAGCTCCTGTGATGTTCTCAACAAGTGTTTGAGTTACACCAAAAGCAGCTGCTAGTTCTTCAGCTAAGTTTTTACTATCATCACTAGAATCTTGCTCAGGAAGCATAATCGCAGTTACGTTTTTAGGTCCGAAGGCTTTAGCAGATAATGCTAAACATGCAGAAGAATCGATTCCTCCACTTATACCGATAACGGCACCTCTACGTTGTAATTTTTTTGCAACATCAGTTCGCATTTTTGCGATAATCTCATTGCAAACTTCATCAATATTCTCGATATGTAATATATCTTTTGAGAATGGTTTTTTAGTTGTCATTTCTGAGTGGTTTTTGATTTAATTATTACTAGCTAATTATTTCTTTATCTAATTGTACTAGTTCGTTTTCTTGTAATTCTGGCATGGATTTGTTTACAAACAAATCATGTAATATTTGTGTTGATAAAACAGCTGTTAATGCCATATTATCTATTTCTGAGACATGTCCCGATTTTTTCATCTTACCTAGCAGGCTAGTAACATGATCTGGATTGAAAATACCAAATTCTTTTATGGTTTCTTCAGAAAGCATTGTTTTTAAATACTCTGGCAAATCATCAGAAATAAAGGTACTTCTTATCGGTGCCCTATAGGCTTGTTTTGGCCTATTAAGTATTGGCTCTGGCAATCTACCTTTCATCATTTTCTTGAGCAAGTACTTTTCGTTTAATCCATTCAATTTCAAATCTGGATTTAAAGACATTGCAAATTCAATAACGCGATGATCTAAAAACGGATAGCGACCTTCAATGGAATTTGCCATTCCCATACGGTCTCCTTGGGAAGACAACAAATAACCAGACATAAAGATATTCAATTCGATAAATTGTGCCTTGGTTAAATAATCGTATCCTTCCAATTTAGGCTCTAATTTCTTTTCGAAATCAGCAACTGGGTCGTAGCCTTTAATTTTCTCTCTATTTGACTGGGATAAATAATTCTTTATTCTAGACGTATTATTCCAACGTAATAAGTGAGAATATATAGGTGATTTTGTTTCATTTAACTTATACCCAAAGAACATTTTGAGCATGCTTCCTTTTGCCTTACTTATTTGAGGCAAATATGGGTACAACCCTTTGAGTAAAAGTGGTCGGTATTTTGAATCTGGATCTTTAGACCAAAAATGTCTGATTTTCGCTTCTTTAAAGATATTATAGCCTCCTAAAAGTTCGTCAGCGCCTTCTCCAGTAATGACCACTTTAATATTCTCGTCTCTAACGCTTTTGGCCAATAAACTCATTGGCGTTGGAGCAGTTCTTAATAATGGTGCTTCAGAGTGCCAAATAACACTTTTAAAGTTTTTGCTAATATCCTGAGGTCCACACATCACACTTGAGTGTTCTGTATCGAAATACTTAGCCGCAATATTCTGAAAAGAAGATTCATCATAATCTTTTTCAGTAAATCCTAAAGAAAATGTTCTCAGATTATCTGGTGATATATCCTTTATAAAAGATGTCGTCACACTAGAGTCTATACCTCCACTTAAATAAGCAGCGACTTGCACATCTGCTCTAAGCCTCAACTTAACCGCATCTGCAAAAATTTCTTCAAATTTTGCTGAAGCTTCTTCTAGATTATTGTATTTATAATCCTCTGGTTTGGTAATTGGTAATTCCCAATATTTTGTACTTGTATGACCATTAGCATCAATTTTCATATAGGTGCCAGGTGGTACTTCATAAATACCTTCGAATGCAGTATTTGGAGACATCGATGTCCAGAATGTATAATATTCCGCTAATGCTTTTGGAGAAATTTTAGGATTTACTCCAGGAAATTCTGTAATTGCTTTAATCTCTGAACCGAATACAAACGATTCATCAACTTCTGTATAATATAATGGTCTAATGCCTACTCTATCTCTTGCTAGGAATAATTCTCGCTTATTTATATCCCAAATTGCTATGGCAAACTGTCCATTAAGCTTTTGAAGGAATTCCGGTCCATATTCTTCATATAAATGAACAATAACTTCTGTATCACTAGAAGTCTTGAACGTATGTCCTTTTGCTACTAATTCTTCTCTTAATTCAATGTAATTAAATATCTCGCCATTAAAGACAATCCATTTAGATTCATCTGTTGTAGCCAATGGCATGGTGCCCGAACTTAAGTCTATTATACTTAAGCGCACGCTACCTAAGCCTACACCTTCAGAAACATACACACCGCTTTGATCAGGTCCTCTATGCCTGATTCGGGTAAGCATTTTTCTTAGAGTGTGCTTCTTGACATCGACAGTGTCATTGAACTGAAAAAATCCAGCAATTCCGCACATACTTATAGGAAAATTAAAGGATTATTGCTTGCTCTCTAAAAAGGCAACAATATTATTGATAGATTCGAAGTTCTCTACAACTAATTCATCATCATTAGTAGTTACTCCAAATTCTTCTTTTAAAAATTCGATAAGAAATAATAATCCCATTGAATCTAAAACTCCTTTTTCGAAGATAAGAGTATCGTCCGTGATGTTCTCTACATCATCAAAAGTAGATTCTAAAATGTATTCTCTAATTTTTGTTTTTGTTGCTGCAACTTGTAACATAAGTATTCGTATTTGAGTTTTTATAAATTTATTATATATAGCTAATTTCTAATAATTTACTGTTAAATATCTTATTAACAGGGCTCTAAAGTAATTTTAATTTTGGAACTGAAACAACTGTTATTTAACAATTCGCTGTAAAGCACCAAAAAATCGATTTAATACCTGCCTTGTGTTTTTCATAGATAATTAATGACTTTCATGGAAAACATTGAACCCTCTTAATGTTTCCAAACATGAGCATCAGGATTTTCTTTCATATCCTTAAAGTACTGTTCTTTTAATTCTAGCATCTTATCAGATCTTTTACCTAGCTTTCGCAGTGGGTTACCAACAAACATAGTCCATGACTTTAGGTTACTTGTAACTAGAGACATTGCACCAACTGATGCACCACTACCTATATTAACATTAGGTAATACTACACTACCTGAACCAACAACGGCGAATTCATTAAAAATCACTTTACCTTTCTTTAGGTTTTTGTATGTGTCTGGAACAGCTGGATTACAGAGTGAGTTACCAGAATGATCGTCTGATTTACTATAAACTTTAACACCTTGAGATAATCCTGAGAAGTCCTTAAATTCTACGCCTTCGTTAGCCAATATGTGGCAGAAAGCACTTATATGCACAAAAGAGCCAATCTCTAGGTAACCTTCGGACACAATAATACTACAGAATGCATCTATAATAACATTATCTCCTATTGAAATGTTTTCTAAGCCCACTATTTTACAATTAGATGCAATTCTAACATTTTTACCAATGGCTTTAAAGCCAAACTCTTGTAATTCACTCTCGTTGTAATAGCGCGTTGCGAATGGATTTGTTTTATCAGACATGATATATTAGATAATGTAAAGACACCTCAACAAACATAGATGTATTTAACTAGTTGATTATGATTAATTAATAGCGCGGCAAAGGTAAGAAAAATAATATCAAATTTTCTTTACGAATTTGGTGATAATAACAATATTCTGACCATCTACTTTTCCTTCAATATATTCTTCATTTTCATAATCCAATAATATACGTCTTACAGCCGTACCTTGTTTTGCCACCATACTAGAGCCCTTAACCTTAAGATCTTTTATCAGAACTACAGAATCACCAGCTTCTAAAACAACTCCATTAGAATCTCTGTGTATAATAGTATTTTCGTCTGTTTCTCCTTCACCAGTTGCTTTAGCCCATTCTAACGTCTCATCCTCAAGATATAGCATCTCTAATAAATCCTGAGGCCAATCCTCAGCTTTTAATCTATTAAGTATTCTCCAAGCGATTACTTTAACAGCATCATATTCACTCCACATACTATCATTCAAACACCTCCAATGATTAACATTCATCTCAACATCTCCTTCAATTTGGGAGGCACAATTTTTACAGGCGTATAAGCTATTGTTATCTTTTGATACTTTAAGAGGCTTGACAGTGTAAACTTGTAGATTTTCTTCGGAAGAACATAATTCACATTTGCTACCACTCCTTTTTTGCAACACTTTCTCTAGGTTCATTCTTTATTATTTCGCATGATGATACTTAAAAAAATGAGCTATAGTTTTTGGTATTCCTGTAAAATAGCTTCCCACATAACAGGTTGCGAATATCTATCTTCTATCATACTCCTGATGATTCCTTTTTCTGGTTTTCCAATTTTCCCTTTTAAAAGATATTTAATCATCGCCTTTTGTAGTAGAGGTACATTTTTTGGAGGAATTATTGTGCCGTTTTCCCCTTCGATTATAATTTCGTTACAGCCATTTATATCAGATACTATTGCAGGTAGTCCAAGAGCTCCAGCTTGCATTACCACATTAGGAAACCCTTCACGATAACTAGGAAAAACTAAACAATCTGAAATTGAAAAATAGGGTCTAACATCTTTTTGAAAACCAACAGTCATTATTTGTTTGCTCACCTTAATATATTCTGTGGTTTCCGGCAATAAAGCATCAGAATCCATTATTTCATTTTCACCACTCATCTCAAAAGGTCCGACTAGCACTAATTTTACATCAGTGTGCTCTTTAACTATTTCTTTAAAGGCCGTAACCATTTCGTTAATGCCTTTGTCTTTAACTACGCGCCCCACAAAAACATAGACAAAGTCTTTCTCATCTATACCCAAATCCTGCTTTAATTGTGCTATATCAGCATCGGATATTAATTTTGGGTCAAAATGATTGGTGTCAATTCCATTTGAACTTCCATTACCTAACACTTTTAATTTACGCTTCTTGGTGTAATTGTTTTTTAAAATTATTTCTTCAAGACCAAAGGAATTGGGATAAATTTTAGTGGCGAATCTATATGTCAACTTTTCGACAACATCTAATAATAATCGCTTTTTTCCTTTTATTTCTAGTAATGGTAAACCCGCGATTGTATGAAGTCTGTTAGGAACTCGAGCCATAAAAGCTGCAAACATCCCTACTGTTCCAGCTTTAGGTGTATGCGTGTGAACAATAAATGGCTTTTCTCTTTTAAAAACTTTATATAGCTGCCAAGCTGCCTTTAAATCTTTAATCGGCGTTATGTTACGAGTCATCTCCACAGGAATAACATTAATTCCCTCTGCTTTACCTACATCGTCCAACATACCAGCGCCATGAGATGAGACACCTATAACTTCGAAATGACTTGACATAAATTTAGGTTGTCCTTTCAATAAGGTCCTAAGCGACTGAGGGATAGTTGTTATTCGTATTAGTTTTTTCTTTGCACTCATTAGTAGGTATTAAATATGCTTTAGCAAAAATACATTTATTATTTAAAGCGTCTCCCTTAATTTCTTTGGGAGTTTACTGACTACTAACTCATAGGAATGGTCAATCATTTCGATTATTAAATCTCTTGGAAGTTGTTCTATCACCACTGTGTTCCAATGTTTCTTATTCATATGATAGCCTCCATAAATCAATCCATCATATGCTTCGCGTAATTCGATTGCTTTTTCTGGGTCGCATTTAAGATTTATTTCATGCGGAATCCTTTCTAATCCAGTTAAGGCAAACATCTTTCCCATGACTTTGAAAACGAGTGTTTTCTCATCGAACGGAAATTCCTCAGTTACGGCCTTTTTAGATATACAATAATCTCTTATTTGCTCTATGTTCATAATAAACGCTCCATTACCAGTTCAGGATTATCGAGAGCTCTGAATTCAAACTGACGATACAAACCATGAGCATCTGATGTTCTCAGCAACCATACTTTACAATTACTAAGCTCTTCATCTTCAATAATTGTCTTAATTAATCTTTTTGAGTACCCTTTACCTCTATAAATAGGATCTATAAAAACATCCATTATATAAGCAAATACTGTATAGTCTGTTGCAATTCTCGCAAAACCAATTTGCTTATTGCCTATATAAACCCCAAAACACAAAGAATGATTGATTGATTTCTGAACTTCTTCTTTTGTTCTTCCTTTTGCTCAATAAGTTTCAGTTAGGAAAGTATCAATATAGCTAACATCTAGCCTTTTTTTATCCTTCGATATTACAATCACTCTTGCAAAGTTTTTATTGATTCGCCTTCAATTTTTAAAGCTGAATAATCCAACTTCCAGCCTATAGTCTGAACAATATTTTCGATTAATAATACAGTTTCTAAAGCTTCCTTACCAGCAATTTCGTAGAGCCCACTTTCAGGAATCTTCTCTTGGATATGCTTTTTTGCCTCAGAATGTAGCTCTGTTAAATCTGTTGCCTCAAACTTATTAAAATAACCATCCTTCTTGTCGTAATAATTCAAGTTGGTTTCAATACTTAACACTTCTGGCTGCGGAAAATGTTGCAAAACAACTGTTTTAGAGTTCGCATTGGCTTCCATCTTTACTTTAGAAAAATCAAACCCTACATGAGCCTTTGCATTAATTACAACTAAAGCTTTTTTCTTGCTTGTTATAAGTTTCAAGAACTTCTCTTTGACATCTTCATAATGATAAATTTCAGCAAAATCGCCTTCAACTGTTATAAACTTACATACACTTCGAATTTTCTCTAACAATATTACAGACTGAAAATTTGCTAATTTCTTTTTTTGAAGCCCCTTAAAATAGGTTACAACCCCAAGGGTTATTAAAATGCCGATTATAATTCCTAAAAATGCTTCCATTTTATTCTATTTTATATAATATTGGCTTAGATGGTGTAGCATCATTGTCTAATGGAGCTATCTGAAGATTTAGGATAAAAGACCCATCTTTTACCTTATTTGGTACATAAATAAATTCTGTGATGGTACAATCTTTTCTAACGTTTCCATCTAAATCCCAAAAAGCTTTATGTCCCAATAATTGACCATCATCTTTCTCTCTATCCACACTTGGTTGATCTATTAATAAGTGCTTTATTCCTTTATTTCTTATGTATTCAATAGCATCTACCTTCAAGTATGGCCAATTAGTATTGGAATACTGTTTCTTCTTCTTGTCGGATGTATTTGGAATTGTTCTGATAACAAGTGCTTCTGGGTTTTTACCCTTTAGCATGTACTCTATTTGACGTTTTGAAAATACAAAATCTTTCAAATACCTTTCTGGAGCTACAGTAATCAATTCAGCAGTAAAAAAGAATTGCTTCAAACACTTATTAATACTATAGTTTTCTTTGGTAATATGTCCCACAGTTTCGGTATGCGTTCCGTGTGCATGAGGATTTATTGTTAAGGTATTAAAATTAACCGCATCGCCATTTTCAATACTAAGTAATTGTTCTATTTTTGGCTCCTCTATATACCAAGCATTTACATTTTTTTTTGAAGCTCTTAAAGGAATGGATATATCTAAGGGTTTTGATAAATCCACTACATAAACATCATTTTTTACTTTTATTGTTGCTTTCAATCCAAGTTTAGTTTGAATAAGTCTGAGGCTATTCCATCACTCAGGAATTTTCCTTTTTTTGTCACTTTTAATTTATCATCATCAATATACAACAAATGTTCAATTATGTGCTTTTCGGATTGTTGTAAAAGATACTTTTTAAATGTTTCTCCAAAATCGGTTTGCACTTTCTCCAAAGATACGCCCCAAATGGTTCTGAGACCTGTCATGACGTACTCATTGTATTTATCGGTAGTAGAAAGTGTTTCCATTTCTATAGGCAACTTGTATTCTTGAAGTGCCTTTATATATTGAGAATTGTTCCTTACATTCCAACTGCGTTGTTTTCCATTAAACGAATGTGCCGAAGGCCCAATACCAATATAAGATTTACCTTGCCAATACGCTGAATTATTCTTACTGAAATAGCCCTCTTTTCCAAAATTTGACAATTCATAATGCACAAAGTCTTCAGCTTCTAATGCATCTATCAAAATATGAAATTGTTGCTGCGCCAATTCGTCATCTACATTAGCAATAATTCCCTTTTTAATAAAAGATTCCAATGCTGTCTTAGGTTCGACAGTTAAAGCATAACTAGATATATGAGGCACACCGAAAGATAAAGCCGTTTTTATATTCTCTTTCCAACGTTTATTATTCATTCCAGGGATTCCGTAAATCAAGTCAACTGAAATATTATCAAAGTGCTTGGTCGCAAGAGACAAGCACTCTTTTGCTTCGTCTGCGTTGTGAGCACGATTCATGAGTTTTAAATCTTCCTCGAAAAAAGATTGTATCCCAATGCTTAAGCGGTTAATCGGTGTTTTTGTTAAGTCGTTTAGTCGCTTAGTGGTTAAGTCATCTGGATTGGCTTCTAGAGTAATCTCTAGGTGTTCTGCTATTTGATAATATTTATCAACTGTATCAAGTAATAATTGCAATTCGTCAATCGTCAATAAACTAGGTGTTCCGCCTCCAAAATAAATGGTCTCGACTTCTATGCCTATTAGTTCAAGTTTCCGTAACTCGATTTCCTTTACCAATGCCTTAATTAATTCATCCTTCTTTTTTAGTGATGTTGAAAAATGAAAGTCACAATAATGACAAGCCTGCTTGCAGAAAGGTATATGGATGTAAATGCCAGCGATGATTTACGAATTTAGAATTATGAATGACGAATTTAAGCTTTTAAAATAAATTCTATATCACATTTGGGCTACGTTCAATGTCCGTAAGGAATACAAATCAACAACTAAAGAACTAAACAACTCAACTATTTTTTAACCCGTTTCTCATTCTGCTTTACAAAAGCATCCCAACCTGTATAACTTTTTCCGACAATAGGTTTTCCCATATTATAGAAGTGGCAAACCGCAGCAGCCAAACCATCCGTTGCATCTAGGTTTTTTGGCAAGGTTTTAAGTCCTAACATACCCTGTAACATTTTGGCAACTTGCTCTTTACTAGCATTACCGTTACCAGTAATTGCCATTTTTATTTTTTTAGGTAAATATTCTGTAATTGGTATTTCTCTGGACAAACCTGCAGCCATAGCAACGCCTTGAGCGCGACCTAGTTTGAGCATACTCTGCACATTCTTACCATAGAAAGGCGCTTCAATCGCAATTTCGTCTGGGTGATGCGTTTCAATGAGCTCGATAGTACGCTCAAAAATAAGTTTCAGCTTAACGTAGTGGTCGTCATACTTTTTTAGATTAAGCTCATTAAGTTGGATGAACTCCATTTTCTTGTTTACCACTTTAATAAGCCCAAAGCCCATAATGGTTGTTCCAGGATCTATACCGAGTATTATGGTTTCCTTTGCCATCAATCGCAGTATTGACAGCCACTTAATGAGACAGAAATTCCTAAACTTACTGTAAACAAACTTCCTCTAAAAGCCCCAAAACCTTCACTTATTGGGTCATACGTTTTATCTCCTGCCAAAGCATATATATATGATAAATCAGTAAATACCGAAACAGCATCTGTAATACCATAATGAAGCTCAAGACCACCTAGTAGATTGAGATAAGTTTGCTTATTATCCGTAAAATTACCCAAAGGCTTCATAAACGTAAATCCCGGTCCAACATGAGCGACGACACCTGTTCTGGGCGGTAAGAAATATAAATTCTTAGTAGCGTCATATACAAATTGAACATTTAATCGGGTGTAATTGGTCTTGAATTCTGGAGTGTTATCAGTATTAGACATCCTATTATAACCAAAGTCTAATTTAGCTCCTAACGCACTTGTAAACATATGCTGAACACCAAGATTTATAGTTGGAAAATTTAATGAGTTTGGCTCATAAGGATTTATAAACACAGTGTTTTCGGGAAAATTAATACCTAATCCTAACTGCAATTTCCATTTACTGGTCTCGCTTTGCGCCAATCCATTAAAAAAAGCCAAACAAAAGAATATGCCTAATACATATTTATATTTTAATGAACTGAATTTCATATCGCAATAATAGTTTTAATTTGTGGGCATGTACTATGCGTTACCTTACAAAACTAAACAATTCTTTTTTGTACTTATCAAATTAGCAATAGTCGTTGGTGCATCTTATTATATTTATGAAAGATTGACAAATAATGAGGAGTTAGATTTTCGTATTTTTGTTGATTTTTTATCAAAAAACGATGTTTTTACTCTAAAAAATGTCTGTTTTGTGTTGTTTTTGACCATTTTTAATTGGTTTTTTGAAATCCTGAAATGGAAAAAATTAGTCTCTACAATTAAGAAAGTTTCATTTTTTGAAGCCACCAAGCAAAGTTTGAGTGCATTAACAGCATCACTATTTACACCGAACAGAATTGGTGAATATGGCGCTAAAGCCATATACTACACAAAGCGGTTTAGAAAACGCATCTTACTCTTAAATTTAATGGGCAACGTCTTTCAAATGGGAATCACACTAATTTTTGGGTTTATAGGACTGTATTATTTTGTTTCAACTTATAATGTTGAAATATCTTATTACCGAATTTCACGGTTTGGCGTCTTAATATTAATGGTTATGGGATTTGCTGCTTTTGGGGTCTCTCAAAAAAAATACAAGATTAAAGGATTCTCTGTTGAGCGCATTATCCAATTCATAAAAGAGATTCCGCTTCAGAAAAAAATTTTGGTCTTTATTTATTCTATAATTAGGTATGTTATATTCTCTTATCAGTTCTATTTTCTGCTGACACTATTAGGTGTAGAGTTATCATATTTAGATGCTATGATTGGGATTACAAGCATGTATCTATTATCATCGGTTATACCAACCATTTTTATTTTTGATGTCGTCGTAAAAGGCAGTGTTGCCGTATATGTTTTTGGGTATTTAGGCATTAACGAACTTACTGTTTTATGTGCCGTTACTCTTATGTGGATTCTCAACTTTGTCTTACCTTCGGTTTTTGGGAGTTTTCATGTTCTTAATTTTAACTATTACGCTTCAGAAGACGAATGACATTAGCACTCATCGGCATTACACTTATCTATTTATTCACCATTGGACGCTTTGTGCTTGGGTTCGATAAAGTTGAAGATTTTCAACTTGAAAAAGCAAAACCTATAACAACGTTTACGCTAGTTATTCCATTTAGGAATGAGGCAGAGAATCTCCCAAGTTTGATGCAGTCACTTTCTGAATTGGATTACCCCAGTGAATTGTTTGAGATTATTATGGTTGATGATGACTCTGAAGACGAATCGTTAGCAGTTATTAATAGATTTCTCGACTCCGCTCGAAATGACATTATGATTATAGAGAATGAAAGAGATTCTGAGTCCCCAAAAAAAGATGCCATTACAACTGCCATAAAACGCTCAAAATATGACTGGATTTTAACCACTGATGCCGATTGTACTTTTAATAAAGAATGGTTGCATACTCTTGATGTCTTTATTAAAAAAAAACAACCTATAATGGTTGTTGGCCCAGTCACATATACGATTACTAATTCATTTTTGGAGCGCTTTCAGATTTTAGATTTTATGAGTTTAATTGGCGCTACTATTGGTGGTTTTGGAATCGGAAAGCCCTTTCTGTGTAATGGCGCGAATCTGTGTTATTCAAAAGAAATTTTCAATGAATTAAACGGGTTTGAAGGCAATAACGATATTGCTTCAGGAGATGATATTTTTCTGATGGAAAAAATGCTTCAAATGCATCCAGAAGCTGTTGCCTATTTAAAACATCCGAATGCAATCGTATCCACCAAACCTCAAAATTCATTAATCAATTTAATATCTCAGCGAAAACGCTGGGCAGCAAAGACTTCATCGTATTCAAATGCTTTTGGAAAATTGGTAGGTGCTATTGTATTATTAATGAACTTCTCGCTTTTAGCTGCAGTATTCTTAGGGATATTTGGCGTGTTTACCTTTAAGATGATTGGTTACATTTTCCTAATAAAGTTTTGCATTGACCTATTACTCATTTTTAAGTCTGCCCATTTTCTTAGACAAACAAAACATTTGAGTGCTTATGCATTCAGCAGCATTCTTTATCCTTTTTTTAATGTATACGTCGCAATTACCGCTTGGTATAGCGGTTATACTTGGAAAGGGCGTTCTTTCAAGAAGTAACCCTAGTTAACATGAAATTCGTATATTTAATCTGAATTTCAATCCCAAATCGAAATGAAAACAATACTTATTACAGCATTGGCAATGCTTTGCGTCGTTCAACTTCAGGCGCAACAAACCTATACCGTTAAAGGAGAATCTTACGAATTAAAAACAGAAGTCAGTGGTACTGTAAACCTTTTATGGAATATCATAGACCGTGAATACCGATATTTTGTTGCAAAAGATGACGGCAGTATTAAAGAATTAGTTAATACCAAAAATGACGATGGTAAATACAACGAAGAGTACAAAAACACGCTCAAAGAATTTACTGCCGACGCAGAAATGGATTATGAGAAAGTAAAACTCTTACTCTTTAGCCTTAAGGATTTTATTAATAGTTACAATTCTAAAGTAGACAAAGACTATGTTTACAATACGAATAGAATATCAGTAAAAACGCGTCTGGGTTTTTTTGGTGGAATTACCAACAATCCTTTTGTAACCAATCCTAACAACGAATTGTCACCGTTAATAGGAGCCGAACTTGAATTGTACGATGACAATAAAGCTAAAAGGCATGCAGCTTTTTTAGGGTTACGACATGCATTCAAAAATAACAAGTTAAATTACTCGGCAACCGAGTTATCACTAGGCTATAGATATCGTTTTATTTTAAAAGAAAACTTCAACATCTACGGAAACCTGAAATTGGCAACGTTTAGCAATACAAAAGGTGAATTTACTTACGTGGCTGAAAATGATGAAATCATAACAGAAAATCGCTCTGCCAGTAATTTTGATGCTCCAGTTATTTTTGGCATTGGAGCAGATATTAAAGTTGGTGAAAAAGGATTTTTAACCCTATCTTACGGCGAGTTATTTGCTTTGTCTTTGGACAATAATGGTAACTTTTCGACAGATTTTAGTATTGGTTACAAGTTTAATTTATAGTGGGGTTATTTAATTACAAAACATCAAATCCAGCATTTACAAGTTACTTTTGGGATAGCGGTAATCGTTCTTCTAAAAAAATGACAGTCACTGGGATTCTAATAAAATCCTTAGCTATGATTCTCATCATTGCCTCCATGACCATGTATGTTTGGAATCTATACACAGAAGGTGTTGATATTAAATGGTATACGTACGGCGGCATGTTGGCTGCTATAGTTTGCAGCATCTTAATATCCTTTAAACATCATTGGGCACATATATTAACACCACTTTACGCAATTTCTAAAGGACTTTTTCTTGGAGGTATTAGTTCTTGGGCACATGCGAGATTTCCTGACTTACCATACCAAGCTGTAGGGGTTACCATTACTGCATTTTTTGTAATGCTAATTTTGTATCAAACACGAATCATCATCGTTACTAAGCAACTACGAAGTGTTATCATTACTGCCTCTGTTACTATTTTTGTGATCTATATTATTTCTTGGATATTAAGTTTCTTTGGCATAAAACCTATTTTTATTTGGGGCACTTCCTGGATTGCTATTGGTTTTAATGTTATTGCTGCCATTGTTGCATCCTTCACCCTACTCTTAGACTTCGATTATATCGAGCGTTACAAAAATAAAGCACCAAAATATAAGGAGTGGATTGCCACTTGGGGACTTTTAGTATCACTTGTGTGGCTCTACTTTGAGGTCTTGAGACTCATGAAAAAATTAGCCATTAGGTTCTAAGGATACATATACTGGAGACTCTTCGACTCCGCTCAGTGTGACATTACTAATTTTAATTCACAGAAATGACCACAGGTAATTTAAACTGCGAGGTAACCTGCTGACCTCTTTTTATTGCTGGAAATATCTTTGGGAGCGAATCGATGCTTTTATGCAGAACTTGTTTCAAATTTGGAAGTTCAGACACTGTTTCATCTTTTACTTTCACATCAGTAATACTTGTTTTTCCTTCTCCGGTGATAACAACTGTTAATTCCAAAGTATCACTTACTTCTTGACTCACAACAAAATGTTGATTTGCCAAAGACTCCGACAAATGATTAGTTAGAATACGTTCAAAACATGCTTTCTTTTCGGTCTTTGTAGTAGCAGAATCGCATTCAGAAAACGCAGGATAGACATCTAATTCATTCCAATTGAAAGTTTGAAGTTCTTCCTTCAGAATTTCTTCTGAAGAGGTCTTTTTTACACTCAGATAATCGCAAGATATAAACACTAATAATATGAGGGTAACGCTAGCGTACTTCATGTATTCTTTTATTGATTCGAAAGTACGATTTTTTAGTGAAATTCAGCTTTTAGATTAGGTTATAGCCTAATAGTAAAAACTGATAATTGAACTAATCCAGCCTTGAAGCGGGATTTGGATTCTACTCTTTCTGCATAAATTTTTCTTTCTTTAAATCGCTCACCATTTTTTGCGAGAATTGAGCATAGGGGTTTTCAGGATACTTAGCAATAAAATCCTCATGCACTTTTATTTTAGCATCAATGTCTTTATAGTACTTGGCCTTAGCCATAACCAGGAAAAATCTATTCTCTACTCGGCTAGGGTCTTCTTTTATGGCTTTTTGGTACATCTTTATGGCCTCACCATACTTCTCTTGCCTATTTAACACAAAAGCCAACTTAGCATACTCAGTGTCTAATGGCACGTCTTGTAATTCTAGATACATCTTAAAATAGGTCTCTGCATTTACAAAATCTTCCATACGTTCGTAAATCTGACCGATTACATAGAGATTAGTTGTGTTGTTTGGATCAAACTTTAAGGCTTGTTTGGCATGAATCAGAGCATCTTCGTACTCATACAACCGCACATAAGAAAAGCTTAACTTCTCTTGAATGAATTGAGAAGATTCACCCAAATTAATGAGTTTCTTAAACCAAATAACCGCATTTTTATAATCTTCTTGCCAGTAGAAATTTTGAGCCTTAAGGCTTATTAATTCCTTATTGTTAGCATAGGATTTTAATCCTTGGTCAACATATTTATCTACCTGTTCGTGATGGCGTTTTTGCAAATGATACTTTGCTATTTTATAAATAGCTTTCTGATGTGTATTATCCAATTCATAAGCACTGAAAAATCTATTTTGCGCTTTACCCAAAGTATCAGGTGTCTTTTCCAATACTAAACCTAGTTCATAATGAAAATTGGGATTCTTATAATCTTTGTCAATCAGTTCCGAAAAAAAAGCAGCTGCCTTATCATATTGCTTCATTCTGGAGAGTAGCTTAGCATAATCATACTTTAATAGTGTGTTTTCTTTATCACCATTTAAAGCCCTATCGTAATACAAAAGTGCTTCATCATAATTTCCTAAAGCGACGTATGCCTTTGCAATAGACTCAAAAACTTCCTCTTTAACTGGATGTTGTTTGTAAGTTTCAATCGCCTTGGTATAATTACCCATGGTGTACAAACTATCTGCAACAGATAAAACCGAAGTCTGAGCTTCGGTTTTAAAGGATATAAAAACTATTGAAATTAAAATGAGTTTCTTCAATCTATCTTCTTTTTAATTCTTGTCTTTTTTATCACCCACTACTTCAAATACAATCGGAAGCGAATATGGTACATTAACTGTTTTACCATCATGTATTCCTGGTTGCATTTGCGGAAGACTGCTAATTACTCGTATGGCTTCTTTTTCCAAGTCTGGGTGAGGTGCTCTAGCTCTAACTTGCTCGACATTACCCTCTTTATTTATTTTAAATATTGTGTTGATTTTTATTCTTCCCTCTAACCCTAGTGATTTACACAACTTCGTATTGAAGTTTACTTTAACATGTTCTGAAATGGCAATCGTTGTACACTCTTTATTTTCCTTGTTGTTCTCACCATTGCATCCAGGATATACTGGCACTTTTTCAACGACTCCAAAAGGTATTTCTACTAACTTCATACCCCCTTCTAGTTCTGGATTATTAAGCCCATTATCTGTTACCAAAATTAAAAAGCCTTTAAGTGCTTCCTCTTCTGCATTGGAAACATTCCCTTGAACTTGTATTTGCTCGAAGACTTCTGAAATTCTTTGTATTAATTTTGTCTTCTCTTTTTTAGAGATATATGTTTGAACTGCTTCAACTAATTTAGGGTCAAACTCTTTGCCCGTAACAGTCTTGAAAAGTAAATCAAATCCTTTTTGTTCTTCGTCACTAACATTCCCTTGTATCTCAACTTGCTTCCTCATGGCTATCATCTTCTCGATAAGTGGCGTTGTTGTTTGTTCTGAAGCATCATCTTTAACTTGAAATACAATTGGTAACGAATATGGAACGATTACCGGTTTACCCTTATGCATTCCTGGTTTCATTTCTGGCAAACCATTTACAACTCTAATAGCCTCTTGCTCTAGCTCTGGATGAGGCGCTCTCGCTCTTACGCCTGTTATCTTCCCCTTTTTGTTTACTTTAAAGATAACACTAATTCTTTGACGTCCAGTCAGTTTTAAACCTTTCGCTAGGCTCGTATTGAAATTCTTAGCGACATATTTAGACACTTCGTTTGTCATACATTTTTTCTGTTCATTTTGAGATAGATTTTCGCAACCAGGATACATTGGCACTTGCTCTATGACTGCAAATGGGACTTCGATGTCTAATTGCTCTTGGGTGTGGGCGACCTTTTCTGAAGAATTGCTAGGACTTATATCTTCTGTTCCTAGAATTGTACTCATAACACCATCAGTAATAATTAGTTTATCATAATTGTTATTTTTATCTAATAGTGTTTTTAGTAAATATTTCCTTTGGTTTTCTTCTTCAAGTGTCATGTTCTTGAAATCACCAACAATAAGCTTAAGTACTCCGTCTACTTCATGATTTAACCATGAATCTTTGGCCTTATCTGTTTTCTTGAATTCCAAGTATTCTTCATAGGTTTGATTTTGAATCTCAGCATAACTTTTATTTGTAAGAGCAAAATTCATATCCTCACTATCTATTCCCTCAGACATTAGGCGCCAAAAAGCTTTTGCTTTATAGTAGTTTTCTCTAGTTTGAATATATTTTTCATCATAAGTTGCATTAAAGAATTTTTCAAATAAGTTCTGAAAAGAAGCTCCTTGCTTTTTTAAGTCTACAATTTCATGATAGTACTTTTCTTTTAAGTCTTTATCTCCTATATCTTGATGATTAGTATTTTCCTGAGCATTTGTTGATGTATACACCAACATACCTAGAACAACAGGAATCAATAAAGCATATTTTAGTAACTGTTTTTGTTTTGATGGATGTTTACTTAACATGACTATTCGTTTTTTGATTAATGATTTTTTGAAAAATGGATTGATGAATGATAAATTTTGGGTTTCGAATACCTGAGACAACAAATTCTCATAATAATCGCCTTTGTTTTGGTATTTAACAGCCTTTGCATCTGCGATAAACTCATGTAGTTCAGCAATTCTGTTCTGATACATATACACTAGTGGATTAAACCAAAACACAATTCTTAACACTTCAAAATAGAGAAGGTCCAGAGTATGCTTTTGCTCAACATGTACTTGCTCATGTTTTAAAATGGAAACCTGGTCTGAAGCAGGAAGTTTTTCGCCTAAAAAAATATAATGAAAGAACGAAAATGCCTTACTGCTCTTAATCAACTTTACAATAAGAAGATTCCCCTTCCAATGCTTGGGATTTTTATGAATCATGACCGCTAACTTGCCCATCTTTAAGAGGAATATTATTAAAGCTACCACCATACCTGCGTAAAGAAGAAGTTCCCACGACCATATAGAGGGCTCTGCAGCTGGAATATCACCAAGATTTATAGGTGCTACTTCTGGAGTCGATAATTTGCCAATGACTACTTGCGGAAGGTTCACCACATACTCCTGCGGAATCACTTGACTAAAACGGTCAACCTTAATAAATGGCAGCACCAATGCCAATAAAGATGTGGCTAAAAGATAGGCTCTGTTCCAGTTAAAAAATGTCTCTCTTTTTAAAAAGACATCGTAAATAAGCAAGAAAAATAACTGAAACGCGATGGTTTGTAATAGGTAGTGCAACATGCTATTCTTTTTTATTAATTTCTTTTAATACGGCTTCCATTTCTGTTATACTGATATCATTCTTCTTCATAAAAAACGACACCATACTTTTAAAAGATCCTTGAAAGTAGTTATCGACCAATTTATTTATGGATTGATTACTATATTCATTTTGTTTCATTAAAGGAAAATAAATATGTCCCTTTCCTTGTTTTTCATAATCCACAAACCCTTTATTCTCTAAAATCCTTACTATTGTAGACACCGTATTATAGGCAGGTTTTGGCTCAGGAAATTGCTCAATTATGGCTTTTACGTTTGCTTTCTCGAGTTTCCACAAGATTTGCATAATGTCCTCTTCTGCTTTAGTCAATTGCTTCATATTGTCCTGAATTTATTTCAATATTTTCAACTAATTATTTAGTTCTATATAACGAATATAAACTAAAATTTTAGTTTTAACTAATTTTTTAGTTTAAAATGTAACAAACTAACTTTTTTTTCGTCAGATAAGTATAGAACATTAACCTATGGATATTTTATTACTACTACTTGGCCTATTCTTTATCATTCTTGGTATAGTAGGCAGTTTTTTACCTGTTTTACCTGGTCCTTTGACTGGTTGGGTAGGCTTATTGATTTTACATTTTACTGATGCGGTTCCTATGAACAAAACTTTCTTAGGCATTACATTAGCGGTGTCCATCTTTATTTGGATACTAGATTATATTATTCCTGTAATTGGCACTAAAAAGTTTGGAGGAAGCAGAGCTGGTATGGTCGGAACATTTATTGGATTATTTGTGGGCTTAATAGCCCCGATTCCATTTGGAATAATCATCGGTCCGTTTGTGGGAGCGCTAATAGGCGAACTGATTCATCAAGGAGATACCGACAAAGCTATTAAAGCGGCGTTTGGTTCTTTTATAGGATTTGTTACGGGGACTTTTCTCAAATTTATTGTAGCCGTCGTATTTACGGGATATTTTATTGGAATAGCATGGCAAAACGGAAGTAGTCTCTTCTAAAATAAACGGTATTTAAAAACCCTACGTTCTGCAAAAAGTGTTTGCCTAACATAGGGTTGATTTAAATTGCTATTAATCAACAAATAATTTCGAGGGATTAATTAATTGTACTGTTGATACTTCAAAGCTAGGTAATAGTAACGACTTTTTGTTACGGGAAAACCACATATTTTTTACGGTTTAAATTCACTATCCAATAATAGTAAGGGATTGGAGAAGGTCAGCAATTAGAGTTAATCGCTTAATTTAACATAGGTTAATAAGAAAAATTATAAAAACCCTTTATTTCTTGCTTCATTTATCAAACTCTCATCTTGCCCGTCTTGAATCTTAAACAATTCCTTTAGTTGTTTTTTACGCTTTTCTACGGCACTTAATGATAAGTTTAAATGCTCTGCAAGATTTTTTGTTTTTACACCTTGAGAAAGCAAATGCAATATTTTACGGTTCTTATCATCCACATAAATATCTGAAGTAATGGATTGTCTCACAAAACCATTTACAGTACTGCTGTAATAAGGCGGGTTTATTAAAATAGATTGAAATGCCTTAGCCAACTCATTGGATGTTAAATCACTTTTTATTAAAAATCCATCTGGATTTATAGTTTTTAGGATGTTGTGTATGCGATAAGACTCATTAAACATAGTTAAGATAATAACTTTGGCATTAGGCAATATATCTCTTGCTATCTTGGCTAAGTCTTCACCAGAAGTAATTTTACCGTCTTTTGATGGCGGCAACTTAATATCTACAAATAATATATCGTAAGGGTTTTGATGTTTAATAGAAGCTAACATCATCTCATTAGCCATATCGCAAGTAGAAGCAATATCAATAGCCAGTTCTTGGTCATCGTTCTTAGTCGCTAATAAGGTGTTCTGATACCCCTCGATAATCATAGGGTGGTCGTCCACCATTAAGATATTCAGTTTTTGCATGCAATTTTTTTATAATGGGACACTAATTGAAATGCTAGTTCCAGCATCTTTTTGTGAATTTATGAATAATTCTCCTTTTAATTCCTCTACTCGTGATCGAATATTCTTGAGACCAATACCTTTTTTTGCTTTGTTAACGGCAAAGCCTTCGCCATCATCAACTATACTCAGGAAAATCTGCTTCTTTTTAGTCTCAAAACTAATATCAACATGCTTTGCATTAGCATGCTTATAAATATTCTGCATAGACTCTTGAATCATTCTGTAAAAATGAATCTTCGTTTTATTAGAGACACTCTCCCAATCAATCTCATCCTTATGGTTAAAATTATAACTTAAGCCATATGCTTGGGTCTGATTCTCTATCAAAGTCTTTACAATATCCAGGTAACCAGAACCAGCAACAAAATCATTATTAAGATCATGAGAGATACGTCGTATTTCTTGCTCTATAGATTTTAGCTCATCTATATACTGACTTCTATTTTTAACAGCATCTTCATCCGAACTCATGTTTAAACTATCTAAACTTAATCGAGTACCAAACAACCTACCAAGAATACCATCATGTAAATCCTCGGAAATACGTTGCTTTTCTTTCGTACGTCCTTCCTCTATCTTGTCTTGCTGAGATAGCATCAAGTTATAAATCTCTTCGTTGGCTTTTTGCTGCTCTTGATTAAACTTTAACTCTTTGTTTTTAGCACGTTGGGAAATGATAATATAGATTAAAAAGGCAGCCACTAAACCAGCAATGGCTAGTATTAAAAATATTTCGCGCTCACGGGATATTTTTACGTTTTGTTCTTCTATTCTATCTGTTTCGAATTCAATACGGGCAAACTTGTTCCTGATGGCCCTTTCTTGTTTTTGGAGGCTATCACTAAGGTGTATGTATCTCTGAGTGTAAGCCAATGCCTCATCTCCTTTCTCAATTTTAGATAATATTAGGAGAACTTCAAGTTCATCATCATTTCTGTTGTATTTATGGGCAATTTCAAAAGCTTTCTCAGCATGCTTTTTTGCTAAAGTCAAACTGTCATGAGCTAAATAGTAATCAGCCAAATCAATATTACTCTTCATAATACCTCCTTTATCCTGAATAGCTTCTCTAACTAAAAGTGACTCATGAAAAAGTCTTGGCAAATCCTTATCATGTTTATCTACAAAAAACTTATTCCTCGCATAATTATCTAAAACCCTAGCATAAAAAGATGAATCCTTTTTCATAATATCCTCTTCATCTAGTAAGTCTGAAAAGTAATTCAAAGCTATTTCAAAATCACCTGACTCTTCATAGACCATGGCTAAGTTATTAGTATACTCTAATTCACCTTTTTTAGTCGATGTTTTTCTTTTCTTTTCAAACTCAATTGCCTTGTCATAATAATCTATAGCCTTCTCAAAATTCCCCAATTCTTTAGATACAATAGCCAAATTATTATAAAGTGACGATAGCGGCCTATATACGTTTTTATTTTCAGGGTTACCAACTTCTATTAATGACTCAAGAAATGGTATAGCTTTAATAGAATTACTCTCACTGCCAATAAAATCTTTTTCATTCTTCTGAATAATGGCCATATTCAGCAATACTCTTGCAGCATTATAATCGTCTCTAATTGCTTTATATATTTTTTCAGCATTATAATAATAATGGTAGGCACTATCATTTTGCAAAATACCTTGGTGATAACTACCAAAACTGAAATTTATAAGTGCAATGGAAGAAGAATCGCTAATTTTTGATGCTAATTTCAGGGTTTCTCTGTGAGTTTTTTGGTAAAGATTGTAATTCTTCATAGTCCTATACAGTGAGGCTACCCGAAGATTACTTTTGATAATTGTAGAATCAATTTTCAGCTCTAACGACATTCTTCGAGCACGTTCAGCATTTGAAAATCTTTCCTCAATTGAAAAACTATCATCTCGTGATTTTTTTCTCAGTTCAGAAATTGTTTTAATTTTCTCTATATCTAAAGCATCGGTTTGGAATGAGATAACTGATTCGTAAGACAGTAATAATATAAAAACAAGAACTAACCGCAATTTTTCTAAAATTTACATATAGTTCCAAAGTTATTCATATTTATTCGATAAAAAAACCGCTCATATTGCTATGAGCGGTTTTTCAACTAAATAAAATACAATTTTTTAGTCTCCATCTGGGTTTTCAGGCTTGTCAACTTCGCCTTCTGTTCCAGAAAAAACATCTATTTCTTCAATAAGTTGTTCATCTTCGTTAATTGAATCTGCTTCACAAGACGTCATAAATGCGCCAAAGATAGCAGCTACTGCAAGTAATTTTAGGGATTTCATAATTTATTAATTTTAGTTAACTATTAGCAATTCCGAATTTTCGGATATTATTATTCACAACATGTAAAAGTGTTTCTGTTAAGAAACTCTAGTGAGGGTAGGGAATGGATAATTAACTAAATGGTCTTGGCAAAAAAGCCAAAACATAATACGAGGGAGGATTCGACTCTGTATTAGGAGTCTAAAAATGGATTAAAATGTTCCTTGAAAGCTGGATGTTACTAGCATTTGGGGCTTAGAAGGATGGCTAATATATAATCTTTTTTAATATCTGCAAAACAAATTTTACAACATACTGTATATCAGTAATTTAAAATTTACTGATTTGTTAAAATATGTTAAAGTCCCTCTAAATAGTTGAGTTTTCCTTCAACTAGCACAAGATTAAGCCTGACAATTAAATAGGTATTTTCCCAAAACAAAAAAGCATCCCAATCTTCAGGTAATACCCCTTTGCCAAGGCTTGGGAGTACTAAAGAAAGGAAAGCTTTCCATTGGTGTTATCAAGCTTTCGCTTGATTTACAACCTTTCCTGACAGAATCGTCAGGAACAACACAACGTCTTTATATCAAAAAAAGCTTCTGTTTCCAGAAGCTTTAGTTGCGGTCTGGACGGGACTCGAACCCGCGACCCCCTGCGTGACAGGCAGATATTCTAACCAACTGAACTACCAGACCGTTGCTCAATGCGGTTGCAAATATACACCGCATTTTTATTATCGCAAATGTTTTTTTGCGATTTTTCGCCTAAATATTAAACGAATTTTTGACGCTCAACCATATAAGTGGTTAATATCTTATTAAACGATTCATTAATATCTACATCCACATACTTTATGCGGTATTGACCACATTTTAATTTAAGGTCATTAAAGTAAGCTGAAACTGCTTTCTCGTAGTTATCCTTTATATTATCTGCATACAAATTAATATACTCTCCTGTCTCAACGTCAACAAAACGTCTTGGCTTATTATCAAAATCGAAAGTCATTTCCTTTTGCTTGTCATACACGTGGAACAAAATGACTTCATGTTTGTTGTGCTTTAGATGTCTTAAAGCTTCAAATAACTTCACATCATCAACAGAGGTTTGTAGCATATCTGTAAATAAAAAAATCATGGATCGCCTATGAATCTTCTCTGCAATCTGATGCAAATATGTATAGGTTTCAGTGGTTTTATTTATCGGTTTTGAAACGACGGTACTACCCAACTGGTCCAATAACATATTATGATGTCGCTCACTACCCTTTTCCGGTGCATAATAATCGTAAGCATCGCTATATATGCTCAACCCAACAGCATCTCTTTGCTTTTTTAAAATGTTCATCAAAGAAGCTGCAGCTAAAGCAGAAAACGAAATTTTGTTTAGGCTATCTATGGAAAATACTTTCTGCTCTGGATAGTGCATCGAACTAGAACTATCAACTATGATATGACAACGAAGATTCGTTTCTTCATCATAACGTTTTGTGTAGAGCTTATCTGTTTTTGCATACAATTTCCAATCGATATGCCGAGTACTTTCACCCTGATTATAAATCTTATGCTCAGCAAACTCTGCCGAAAACCCATGAAACGGACTCTTATGCATCCCAGCAATAAATCCCTCTACTACCTGCTTTGCAAGTAGTTCAAGATTTTTAAAACCTGAGGTTTTATTGAGTTCGTTTTGTAAGTTCATCCCAGTTCCTGCAAAGGCAGGAATCTTATTTATTTTATTCTAAAATACCATCCACAATACCGTAGGCTAGCGATTCCTCTGCGCCCATCCAATGGTCTCGATTAAAATCTTTCATAACTTTTTCGAAGGTTTGCCCACAGTTATCAGCTAGTATTTGAGCACTTAATTCTTTCGTCTTTATAATCTCTTGCGCTGTAATTTCGATATCACTTGCCTGACCTCTAGCACCTCCGCTTGGCTGATGAATCATAACACGTGCATGTGGCTGGATAAACCGTTTTCCTTTTGCACCAACAGATAATAATATGGACCCCATTGAAGCTGCCAATCCAGTACAAATGGTAGACACATCACTATTTAAGGACTTTATACAATCGTACATAGCAAATCCAGAAGTAACATATCCGCCAGGACTGTTAATGTATAGATGAATATCCTTAGTATCAAGTGCGTCAAGATATAACAATCTATCAATCACATGTTTGGCTGACCTATCATCAACTTGTCCCCATAAAAATACTTTACGCTCTTCTAATAATTTATTATCTATAAGATCTTGTGTCTTTGGCTGTTTGCTCATTGTTTTCTATTTTCCTCTAAACTAAAAAAGGTCTGGCACAACACCAAACCTTTTAACTATTCTGTTAATTTGTTTTTTACGCTTCTGCCGAACCGTTTAAAACAGAATCAATTGCTTCTGCATATACATTCTTTGGAGCCACGCCAACTTGACGCCCTACAACTTCACCGTTTTGAAAAACTAAAACTGTTGGGATGTTACGAACGCCATATTTAGCAGCAAATTCCTGGTTTGCATCTACATCAACCTTCCCTACAACGGCTTTCCCATCATATTCTTTGCTGATTTCGTCAATGATTGGTCCTACCATACGGCAAGGCCCACACCATGCTGCCCAAAAATCCACCATTACTGGCTTATCGCTGTTTAATACTGTTTCCTCGAAAGTTGCATCTGTTATTTCTAATGCCATGATATTTAATTTATTGAGATTATCTCTTATTTATACACAAAATTAGTCAAAAATTCTGCCAAAACTTACAGCATGACAATTTGTTTTGTTTATACAGGGATTGTTAGTTATTATCAATTCAACTTATACTTCACACCTTCATTATCAAGCTCACTTAATAATTCTTGAGAGACCTTTATTTTTTGTTTTCTACTAGGCATATGGAGTTTGAGTTTATCTTCCATATCAAACACTACAAAATTGAGTGCATGATTGCCTTGATGCGTATTAAACAAGTCTTTTAAGGTATTAATTCTACTTTCTTGAAGGTCTTGAATGTTTAATTGAATAGACAACTTCTTAGTATATTGTTCCATCACGTCTTGCAGTAACTGGAAACTATTAAATTGTATTCTAGGGTCGCCTTTCTTGCCCGTATCCCTATTTATCCAGCCTTCTTTCACGTAGGCCTTAACATATACAAACGAATTCTTCACAAAGAAATGCCTAAACTTCAAATATTCTTCTCCAAAAATTCTGAATTCATGTGTATTTGTATAATCTTCAACAGTAAATAATGCCCAGCCTTTTCCATTTTTACTAATGCGATGTTGCACATCTGTGACAACACCTCCAAAAGTCAATTCATTATTGACGCAGGCTTCTAAATCTTCAAAATCTGCGATAACAGCGTTGCAAAAGGTTTTCATCTCGGTTCTAAAGTCATCTAGTGGGTGTCCCGAAATATAAATTCCTACCACTTCTTTTTCTCTAGCTAGTTTTTCCATAGTGCCCCATTCTTCGCATGGCGGCACTTCTGGTTCTGCAATTTGTACCTCACTAGCTTCACCAAACAGACTTACCTGTGCAGAGTTCTCATTTTCCTGATATTTGTTGGCATACTTAATGACTTTCTCTAAAAACGTAACACCATCGCCTTCATCGTGGAAATATTGTGCACGATGCGTTTCAGAAAAACAGTCAAAACCTCCAGCATTAGCTAGATTCTCAAAGGCTTTCTTATTGGCAGCTCTTAAATCCACACGCTTTGCCATATCGAAAATAGATTTATATGGACCGCTTTCGTTTCGTGTTTTAACTATAGACTTTACTGCTCCTGCTCCAACCCCTTTTACAGCTCCCATCCCGAACCTTACAGCATTATCTTTATTTACAGAGAATTTGTAATACGATTCGTTAACATCAGGACCAAGAACGTCCAATTTCATCCGTTTACACTCTTCCATAAAGAAGGTCACGTACTTAATATCGTTCATGTTATTAGACAATACCGCTGCCATATATTCTGCGGGGTAATGCGCTTTTAAATAAGCAGTTTGATACGCAATCCAAGCATAGCATGTTGAGTGCGATTTATTAAAAGCATAACTTGCAAAAGCTTCCCAATCTTTCCAGATTTTTTCTAGCACTTTTTCATCATGACCTTTAGCAGCAGCTTGTTCAATGAATTTTGGCTTCATCTTATCCAGAACGGCGCGCTGCTTTTTACCCATAGCTTTACGAAGAACATCAGCTTCACCTTTTGTAAAATCAGCCAATTTCTGCGACAACAGCATTACTTGCTCTTGATAGACTGTAATACCATAAGTTTCCTTAAGGTTTTCTTCCATGATTGGAAGATCATAAACTATATCCTCGTCGCCGTGTTTTCTCCTGACGAAACTTGGAATATATTCCATTGGACCCGGGCGATATAGAGCATTCATGGCAATTAAATCATCAAAAACCGTAGGTTTTAAGTCTTTTAAATGCTTTTGCATTCCAGCCGATTCATATTGAAAAACACCAACTGTTTCTCCTCTTTGAAAAAGCTCATAGGTTTTTTCATCATCCAACGGAAAATTATCTGGATCTAGTTCTACACCATGTTTTGCCTTAACAATCTTTACTGTATCCTTGATTAGGGTTAAGGTTTTCAACCCTAAGAAGTCCATTTTCAACAAGCCCGCTTCTTCAACAACAGAGTTATCGAATTGTGTAACATATAAATCAGAATCTTTTGCTGTCGCTACAGGTACAAAATTCGTGATATCGTCAGGCGTAATAATCACACCACAAGCATGAATACCTGTATTACGG
>CALDUJ010000040.1 GCA_937923735.1 uncultured Flavobacteriaceae bacterium
GGTTCAATGAAATAACATCGCCCGTACTCCTTATTTCTCCTGTAAGAGATTGTTGCGGATTTATTATCATGTCGTTACTCCCACGATGAAAAACATTGATATTCTGCGCTATTAGATTAGCACCCTCAAAACGCCCGTCTCCAGATGCGAAAGTTATATTGAGGTTTTGTACGGAGCCACTCATAAAAACATTCGAAACGTCATTAGTTACAACGCCAATAGAACTACTATTAACAATCAGGTTAAAATCCCCATTTGTATGAAACTCTTCAGAAGCATTAAAGTCTTCAGAAAATAAGACTATACTATTGTAATTAAGTACTCCATCACTACTAACTGTTAAACCTGAACTCTGTCTGATTTCTGTGAGGTTTGGAGAACTCACATATACCTTAGTAATACCATAATCTCGAGTAAGATTACAAGCATTATTATTTCTTATTATTAATCGTCCATCTTCAACCAATACTTCTATATCATTCAATAAATACGCTCCCGTTTCAACAACTACTTTCTGTTCTGCTTCATCTTTGATTGTCAATTCAACACGCTCAAAAACCGTGATTTTATCAAAGGTATTTAGAGTGAATTCCTGTTGTACAATATTACCAGCATTCTGAAAGCAGTCTGGAACATTTTCTCCATTACAGGAAAACAGCAATACTAATATTAATATGTATACTACTTTCTTCATAACTACAGTCTTATACCGATTCCAAATTCTACTGCCTCCGCTTTTGCACCATGCGACTTCAATGTAACAGCCCCAAATACCTTACCCCCAAAATAACGCTTTAACCCTAATCTATTATAAAACCTACCCTCAAAATCATATGGATAGTATACATAATATCCTAACTGCGTTTCAAAAGACATCTTATTTATGAATAACTCATGACCAACAAAAACACCAATACGTTTCCAATCTTCATCACCACTGACATTATCTTCAGGAAATGCCACCGAATAAAAAAGAATGAGTTCTTTTAAGAATTCTGAAAAGAAAAAATCTGTACCTACTTGTATAGCGCTCTTTCTATTTAAACGTTTATCAGTATATGCAGAAACAACTAAAAAAGGGAATTGCCCCATATTATTTATATCACTCTCATTAATGCCACTTCTTAGAGCTAGATTGTATTTTATTTTTTCTTTAAACTTTTTATCCTCAGTTGAAGGTATATAATCTGGCTCATCTTTATAGTCAAACAAATAATTTGCTCCAAGATTAAATGCAAAAGTATTGGTAGAGGTATTCGGAGCCCTAAAGTTAGCATTACTGTAATGAATAATTGATATTCCTGCTTGAAGTCCGAAACCCTTATAAATCCTTTCTTTTTTGTAATTGAGCATTACATAAGTAGAACTCAATAAGTCTGAACCATAAGCAACATTCCTGAAATTTTCTTCCTTATCGTATGGATTAGTAGTATAGGCAATACCCTGCCCTATGCGAAACATCAAGTTTCGTTTCAAAAAATAAAAATTGTAATGCGCATACAAGCCGTAGTTCTCACCAAGATGCTGATTCTTCATGTCCTGATAGACCAATGAAAAACCCCAATCTGGGTAATTATACCTACTTTCCCATGATTTAAATCCATAAGTTTTTCGGTTGTAGCTTAAAATCAAGCCTGTAGGATGGTCTGTAATAAGATGAGAAATATCAGGGTTATGCTCTAGAATAGTACCATAAAAATAGTTAGCATCCAAAGTAAACAACTTAGGGTCTTCTTGAGAAAAAGACACATATGTTACTATCAGTAAAATGTAGGTTAATAGCTTTTGCATTGTATTACAATCAACGCAAATGTAGCCTTTTTATTAGAATAGCTCTTTTGCAATAGCTTTTACATTAGACGAGTTACCCATTGAGTAATAATGCAACACAGGCACACCCGCATTAAGTAATTCTTTGGATTGTTCAATAGCCCATTCAACCCCTACTTGACGTACTTGTTTGTTATCATGGCACTTTTCAACCTCACTTATAAGGCTTTCTGGAAGGTCTATTTTAAAAACTTGAGGTAATAATTGCAAATGTTTGCTTATAGCAAGTGGTTTGATACCGGGTATAATAGGCACATCTATTCCTGCTTTTTTAGCAGCCTCAACAAATTGAAAGTACTTTTCGTTATCAAAAAACATTTGCGTTACTACATAATCTGCACCTGCATCAACCTTTTCTTTTAACCTTTTAAGGTCCGTTTGAAGAGATGGCGCTTCTATATGCTTTTCTGGATATCCCGCAACTCCAATACAAAAGTCCGCTCTATCATCTACCTCCATAACGTCATGAAGGTATTTTCCTTTATTAAGATTCTGAATTTGACCCACCAAGTCTCGTGCGTATTGATGCCCTCCATCACAAGCTTCGAAATATCGTTGGTGCTTCATGGCATCGCCTCTTAACGCCATAACATTATTTATACCTAGATAATGACAATCTACTAACAAATACTCTGTCTCTTCTTTTGTGAAACCGCCGCACAACACGTGCGGTACAGTATCCACATTAAATTTATGCTTTATAGCAGCACAAATACCAACAGTTCCAGGACGCATTCTCGTTATCTTTCTATCCAATAAACCATCTCTATCTATATACACATACTCTTCTCGAGATGTTGTTACATCTATAAATGGAGGGTTAAATTCCATTAAAGGCTCTATATTATCATAAAGCTCTTGGATATTCTTACCTTTTTTTGGTGGAATAATTTCAAAAGAAAATAATGTCTTACCGTTCGCTTTTTCTATATGTTCTGTAACCTTCATTTCTATTCTGCTAGATTAGGATTTAACCATTTTCTGGCTTCGTCCTCACTTATACTTCTTCTTTTTGCGTAATCTTTAAGTTGGTCCTCTGTTATCTTTCCTAGACCAAAGTATTTTGATTCTGGATTGGCAAAATAATAACCACTTACGCTAGCCGCTGGCCACATTGCCAGGCTGTCCGTTAGCTCTACACCAATGTTTTCTTCCACTTTTAAAAGTTTCCAAATCGTTTTCTTTTCTAGATGGTCTGGACAAGCTGGATATCCTGGTGCGGGGCGAATTCCCTTATAACTTTCCTTTATCAATTCTTCGTTTGACAGGTTTTCTTTTTCGGCATAACCCCAGACATTTATCCTAACTTCTTTGTGCAAATATTCAGCATACGCTTCTGCCAAACGATCTGCCAAAGCTTTTATCATGATTGAATTATAATCATCATGATCCGCCTCAAAATTGGCAGCTAACTCTTCAGTACCAAATCCAGTAGAAACACAAAAACAACCCATATGATCTTGGATTTCAGAATCTTTTGGAGCTATAAAGTCTGCCAAAGCTATGTTAGGCACTCCTTCTCTTTTTTTAAGTTGTTGCCTAAGAGTTAGAAATTTGAATATCTCTTGATTGTTAATGACTCCGCTCGAACTGACAGATGAAATTTCGATATCATCATCATTTACGGTATTAGCTGGAAATAAACCAAAAATGGCTTTTGCTTTTAATAATCTTTCATCAAAGATACGTTTTAGTAATTCTTGAGCGTCTTTGAATAATTCTCTGGCTTGTTCTCCAACAACCTCATCATTTAAGATTTCTGGGTACTTGCCGTGTAAATCCCAGCTCCTAAAAAAAGGACTCCAATCTATAAATTCCTCAAGTTTAGTAATATCAAAGTCATCAATAATTTGAATACCTAATTTTTTAGGTTTAACGATTTTAGATACATTCCAATCTATTTTAAACTTCCTTTTGCGAGCCTGTTCAATGGAGATGTATTCCTTTTGCTTCCCTCTTTTTAGAAACTGCTCTCTAAACTTATCGTACTCTTCCCGAATTTGGTCTTTGTATGTTTGGCTATCTTTTTGAAGTAGTTCCCCAACAACCGTAACGGCTCTAGAAGCATCGTTTATATGAACAACGGTATCCTTATAGTTAGGTGCGATTTTTACTGATGTATGCGCTCTGGAAGTTGTTGCTCCACCAATAATAAGTGGAATATCCAGATTCTTCTTTTCCATTTCTTTGGACACATATACCATTTCATCCAATGATGGTGTAATCAATCCACTCAATCCAATGATGTCGACTTTTTCCTTGATGGCAGTTTCTATAATTTTTTCGGGCGGAACCATCACACCCAAATCAACTATTTCATAATTATTACAGCCTAGAACTACGCTTACAATATTCTTGCCTATATCATGTACATCGCCTTTTACGGTTGCCATAAGTATTTTACCTGCAAATTCTACTTTACCATCTTTTTCAGCTTCAATGTAAGGTTGTAAATAGGCAACTGCTTTTTTCATTACTCTTGCTGATTTAACCACTTGAGGCAAGAACATTTTTCCGCTTCCGAAAAGATCTCCAACCACATTCATACCAATCATCAAATTGCCTTCAATGACTTCTAAAGGTCTTTTTGAAGCTTGTCTTGCTTCCTCAACATCTTCAACAATAAAAGCATCAATACCTTTTACCAACGCATGAGTAATTCTGTCTTGTAAAGGCTCATTTCGCCATTCTTGAACAGCATCATCAACTTCTTTTTTATTGTCTTTAACAGTTTCTGCAAAATCTACTAAGCGTTCTGTAGCATCGCATCTTCTATTGAATAAAACATCTTCAACAAGTTCAAGCAATTCATTATCAATTTCATCATAGACTTCAAGCATAGTAGGATTAACGATACCCATATTCATCCCATGTTTTATAGCATGAAATAAAAAAGCAGAATGCATGGCTTCTCTTACCGTGTTATTTCCTCTAAACGAAAATGACACATTACTTACGCCTCCTGAAACATTGGCATAGGGAAGATTTTCTCGTATCCATTTAGTCGCATTAAAGAAATCTAACGCATTTAATCGATGCTCTTGCATTCCAGTTGCAACAGGAAAAATATTGGGATCGAAAATAATGTCTTGAGCTGGGAAATTGACTTCATTTACCAAAATATCATACGAACGCTTACAAATCTCAATACGTCGTTGATAGGTATCTGCTTGACCTGTTTCATCAAAAGCCATTACTATGACTGCTGCGCCATAACGCTTCACTAATTTGGCTTGTCGCTTAAATTCTTCTTCTCCCTCTTTTAAACTAATGGAGTTGACAACACATTTACCTTGCGCAACTCTTAATCCTGCTTCGATGATTTCCCACTTAGAGCTATCTATCATCAAAGGAATTTTGGCTATATCAGGCTCTGAAGCAATCAGATTTAAGAAAGTGGTCATAGCATACACACCATCCAACATACCTTCATCCATGTTGACATCTAATATCTGTGCACCACCATCTACTTGATCTCTAGCCACCTCAAGGGCTTCGTCATATTTTTCTTCTTTAATTAGTCGAAGAAATTTTCTCGACCCAGTCACATTAGTTCGCTCTCCTACATTTACGAAGTTACTTTCAGGAGTTACTACTAAAGGCTCCAAACCGGAAAGAGTCAAATATTTTTTACAGTCGCTATCTGCCATTACACCTGAACTTTTAATTGTCTTGGTTGGTATTTAGCAGCTACCTCTGCGATAGCCTTTATATGCTCCGGATTTGTACCACAACAACCACCTATTATATTTATAAGTCCATCTTTTAAGTAATCTTCAATTAAAGCCTGCATTTGTTCTGGCGTTTGGTCATACTCTCCAAATGCATTTGGTAATCCTGCATTAGGATGCGCAGAGGTATTGAAATCCGTTTCGTAAGACAAGCGTTGTAAATAAGGTTTCAACTGTTCAGCTCCTAAAGCACAATTAAATCCTACACTTAATAATGGAATATGAGAGATTGAGGTCAAAAATGCTTCAACGGTTTGCCCAGACAATGTCCGTCCAGAAGCATCCGTTATAGTTCCCGATACCATAATAGGAATATCGATGTTTCGTTCTTCCTTGACTTCTTCAATAGCAAATAATGCTGCTTTAGCATTAAGTGTGTCGAAAATGGTTTCGACAAGCAATACATCTACACCGCCATCAATCAACGCTTCTGTCTGTTGTTTGTAAGCAATTCGTAATTCTTCAAAAGTAATTGCTCGAAATTCTGGTCTATTTACATCTGGAGATAAACTCGCAGTCCTGTTTGTAGGACCAATACTGCCAGCAACAAAGCGCGGTTTATCAGGGTTTACTGCAGTGAATTCTTCTGCCACTTTTTTGGCAATTTTTGCAGATTCAAAATTTAGCTCGTAAACCAAATCCTCCATATTATAATCTGCCATGGCAATGGTGGTTCCAGAAAAGGTATTAGTTTCAACAATATCTGCTCCAGCTTCAAAGTACAAACGGTGTACATCTGCTATAGCCTGAGGTTGAGTCAATGATAACAAATCGTTATTACCCTTTAATGATGATGGATAATCCTTGAAACGCTCTCCTCGAAAATCTTCTTCCGAGAAATTATAACGCTGTAACATGGTCCCCATAGCCCCATCGAGAACTAATATTCGCTTTTGTATTTCTGTATTAATGTTAGGCATTCCTGATATTTAGATGTTTGTTATCAGGAAAAGAGAAGTTAATTTTCCGTTATCTTTCCGTTAGATTCCGAAATAATTTCGGAACATGGGTAGAATTTAGCACCTTCTTTAATTAGTAAAGGGTTGCTAAGGTTTCGTAGGGTCTTATTCCCTCCACCTTTCGTGATAACAATCAATAATAATATGAACTAAGCAACAAATTAACATATTAAATTTTTAATATTAAAATTTAATAGTCTAAATATAATTAGAGGTAGGATTTTACATTTTGCCAAGGTCCGCCATTAATGGCATCAATATCATTCTCTAATAACAGGTCTTTTGCACGTTCGCTTCTTGCACCACTCCTACAACAGGTAATTATTGATTTTTAGGGCGATTCTTAACTGATTCTCTAATTTATAGTGTGCGACTTTTCTAAAGCATAAAAAGTTGCCTGAGCATAATCATCATCATTTCCTGAATTGTTTACATGATATACCCCAGCTTTAAAGTACATGTATTGACCACCAACATTAAAACCACTATTTACCATATTAATTGTACGAACAAGATCATCTTTTCCTTCTCTAATAATTGTTAATGTTAAATCATCTCCAACAACCTTAATAGAGTAACTAAATTTTTCATTAAGCGCTATTCCATCTGTCGGATTAGGAGCACTATTACTTCTAGAACCTATTACTTCATGCCATTGCTCATCTCCATTTCCATCTGTAGGTTCATGCGCAAAATAAATAGAGCCTAATGTGTTATTTGGCAATTTTCTATAATAAACACGAATGGGTTCATCGTTATTTGCATGTATTTGTCCAATAATAACGCGTCCTACATGCCCGCTACTACCAGTTGTTGTTACATGATTTACTGCAAGAGTAGCATTCATTTCTCCATCATAACCAGCAGCCGCATTTATATCAGCAGTAGGAGCCGTACCAAAAACCCAGTTGTTTCCGTTAACACCCTGTGTACTAATACTCGTATTAGTGCCTCTTAACATTTCTCGCAACTCTACTCTCGTATAACTTGTATTTGCTGAGGTTGTAAAGCCTGCTACTGGGCATTTAAAAACCATTCCTCCATCATCAGCAGTATAGAAGTAATTACTGTTTTCATAACCCGTATTGATTTCTGCTACAGATATAGTTTCAGAAAAACCATTTCCATTATTCTCTGGTGTATTTAATTTCCAAGTAGATAAATCAAAATTTTCTGAAGGTGTCTTATTAGGGTCTAACTCATTACTTTGACCACTTCCCGCTGCTTGATTAACTACTATCTCTCTCGAGAGATCACCTCCCGAAACTGCTATTATAGCTGAACGCGAACTAGTAGTTGGGTTAGAGTCTACTGAAATATTTATAGAACCATTGCCATTACCATTTGTTGGTGTAATAGAAATCCAATCGGTGTTTTCACTTGCTAACCAGAATAAATTAGATGTTACGGTAACAAATTGTGTTTCTTGATTTGCAGAAAAATCTGAAATTGAGGATATATTTAAGTTTTCTATTGGTGCTTCTTCGTTAGAATCTTTAGAACTACAATTTAACAGCGCCAAAAAAAGTGAAAAAGTGAAAACAGTATTTAATAATTTCATGTTTCTATAATATTTATCTTTTAACTTGCAATCAACTTGTTTTGTCATAAGCACATCTCGCACCCAATATTAATCATCACAGTACACAAATCAAATAATGCTTTTCTCACAAAAGTAACAAAAACGATGAATAGTTAAGCTGAAGCTAAACTTGGAAAACAATTGTTTAGAAATAGAAATTATATTCAGTCATTATTAATTTCCTAGAGCTTGCTCCAAATCGTTAATAATATCATCTACATTTTCCAAACCAACAGATATTCTTACTAAACCATCTGTAATTCCAGTCTCTAATCTATCTGCTTCAGACAATTTACTATGCGTTGTTGATGCTGGATGTGTGACAATTGTTCTTGTATCTCCAAGATTTGCAGATAATGAACACAATCTTATCCTATTTAAGAAATCTCTCCCTGCTTGAATACCACCTTTCACTTCAAAAGCCACAACATTGCCACCAAGCTTCATTTGTTTTTTAGCAATTTGATACTGTGGATGCGATGGTAGAAATGGATACTTTACCAAGTTCGTGCTTTTATGATTCTCTAAAAATTTAGCAACTTTAAAGGCATTATCACAATGTTTATCTACACGGACTGCAAGTGTCTCCAAACTCTTTGATAGTACCCATGCGTTAAAAGGAGATAGTGCAGGTCCTGTATTTCTAGAAAATAAATAAATTTCCCTAATGAGATCTGCTCTCCCAACGGTTACACCACCTAAAACACGTCCTTGCCCGTCGATTAATTTTGTCGCTGAATGAATGACTAAATCTGCTCCAAACTTTATTGGGTTTTGTAGATAGGGTGTTGCAAAGCAATTGTCTATTATCAACAATAGATTATACTTCTTTGCTATCTGTCCTAACACCTCCAAATCCAAAATATCTACAGCTGGGTTGGTCGGACTCTCAGCATACAAAATTTTTGTATTTGGTTGAATTAAACTCTCAATTTTATCAACTTCATTAATCTTGAAATAGCTAGTTTCAATATTCCATTTCGGTAAAAACTTTGTAAACATAGAATGTGTAGAACCAAAAACAGAACGTGAAGACACTATATGATCTCCAGCATTTAACAAAGCTGCAAATGTTGAAAATACAGCCGACATTCCTGTTGCAAATGCATAACCACTTTCTGCACCTTCCATTTTACATACCTTTTCTACAAATTCTGAGGTGTTAGGATTGGTAAAACGGCTATAAATATTACGCTGCTTTTCTTCAGCAAAAGATGCTCGCATGTCTTCTGCATCTTCAAAAACAAAACTAGATGTCAAATACAAAGGTGTGGAATGCTCTAAAAACTGAGTGCGTTCAATTTGAGTTCTTACAGCCAGTGTTTCAAAATTTTCTTGGTCATTCATAAAGTCTATCCTTGATATTGTTTTTCTAGTTTAATTTTAGTTTCTACATGATTAATATCAAATACTGGTCTTAAAAAACTTGACAACTGGTCAAATTCTATCAAAAAAGCATCATGACCATGAATAGATTTAATTTCACTTATACTTACATTTTCTTTAACACTCTTCAACTCAACATAGGTATCCCAATTCTCTTCTGCTTTAAAGAATAAATCTGAATTGATAGTAACTATATGAATATTAGCTGAAATTTTAGAAGCTACTTCTAAAAAATTGCCTCTATATTTAGTAATATCGATGGTCCGTAACACTTGATTCATTAACTTATAGGCAGCAAGTTGAAATCTGTTTTTAAGAACGTTACCATGATGACTCAACCAACTCTCTACATTGTATAATTTAGGCTCCTTTTCACTACGTTGAAACTTTTGTGTGAACGATTCTGGTGTTCTGTACAGCGTCATAGCGTGTAATCTAGCATCAAATAGAGGGTTATCAGAATTGTTTAGAATACTATCTTGGATATGACAATTAGCAATGAGCCAATCTGTAGATTTCCAATCTGTTGCAATAGGAATTAAATTCTCGATTAAATCAGGTTTCAAAGCTGCTAATTCCCAGGCAATACCACCACCAACTGAGCCTCCAATTGCAGCAAATAGTTTTTCAACTCTCAACTTTTGCAAACCAATGGAGAAAATCCTAGCAATATCTCTTGCCGTAAAATCCTTATAATTTTCAATAAGGGGACTATCATCAAATCCGTTACCAGGAATATTAAATGCCAGAACAGCATATGTATCGGTATCGATACACTTCGCTTGTCCAATTAAATCATTCCACCATCCAGAATCACCGATAACATTTGAGTTCCCGGTTAAAGCATGATTTACCAACACCACTGGAGCTTCATAAATACTTTTTCCAAAAGTTTGATAGGACAATACAATAGGTGTTGCCTTACCACTTTCGGTAACATAATCTGGTATTTTTATGTATTGTAATTCTTCCATTTTAAACAATTGAAAATTGTTAAGCACAGGTCTTGAAAGGCCAAGACCTATCTGCGCTCAACTTTCACTAACTATAACTAATTCTGTAAAGTGCTCTGTTTTACAACAGCAAAAGCTTCTTTTAAATCTGTTTTTAAGTCGTCTATATTTTCAATTCCTACGGATAGTCTAATTAAATCTTTAGTGACACCTGTGCTTTCTTGCGCTGCGTCATCTAACTGTTGATGCGTTGTACTTGCCGGATGTATGATAAGAGATTTAGTGTCACCGATATTCGCCAGCAAAGAGAATAATTTAGTAGTGTCAGCAATGGTTTTAGCTGCTTCGTACCCACCATCAACACCAAAAGTAACAATACCACTTTGCCCATTTGGTAAATATTTTTTAGCCAAATCTTTATATTTGCTAGTCTCTAAACCAGGATAGTTAACCCAATTAACTTCTGGTTGTTCTTGCAACCATTTAGCCAACTCCAAAGCATTCTGGCTATGCTTTTTGATTCTGAGTTCTAAAGTCTCAAGACCTTGTATGATCTGGAATGCATTAAACGGACTCAGTGCACCACCATAATCCCTAAGACCTTCAATTCTGACTTTAGCTATAAATGCAGCAGCTTCTAACGCTTCACTGTATACTAATCCGTGATAACCTGCTGAAGGCTCAGTAAATTCAGGAAATTTACCATTAGTCCAATCAAATGTTCCAGCATCAATAATAACACCGCCAAGTGCTGTTCCGTTACCATTAATGTACTTCGTTAAAGAATGGATAACGATGTTGGCTCCATGCTCAATCGGATTCAACAGATAAGGTGTTGCTACTGTATTGTCAACAATCAATGGCACTTTATAAGCTTTCGCTTCTTTTGATATTGCCTCTATATCCAACACATCCAGCTTAGGATTCCCAAGCGATTCTATGAAAAAGGCTCTAGTGTTTTCTTGAGCCGCTTTATTAAAATTTTCTGGATCAGACGGGTCTACAAATGTGGTCGTAATCCCATGACGTGGCAATGTTACGCTCAATAAATTATAGCTTCCACCATACAAACTGTTTGAGGCAACAATATGGTCACCAGCCTTTAATAACGTCAATAACGATGTAGCAATAGCTGAAGTTCCTGAAGCAGTTACGACTGCTGCGATACCACCTTCTAGTGCCGCTAAACGCTGTTCGAGAATATCGTTAGTTGGGTTGTTGATTCGCGTGTAAATGTTTCCAGTTTCTGCTAATGCAAAGAGATTTGCTGCATGATCGGAATCATTAAACACATAAGCTGTAGATTGATAAATAGGAACTGCTCTAGTCCCACCATTTTGACTAACATCGTGTCCTGCGTGCAACGCTTTCGTTGCGAATTTTTGTGTACTCATTTTTCTAGTTTTTGAGTTAATAGATTTGTGCTAACTGCACGATTAAACCAAAAGTCAAATGCGTCAATATTGACGTACTTAATAGAAAAATGTTATAAAGAAATACTAGTCACAGATGAGTAACTAGATTTGAGTTATCTATCCGAATTAGCGAGAAATGATTCGCTCTTTCAAGTAGAATTTAGCACCTTCTTTAATAAATTTAAAGGGTTGCTAAGGTTTCACAGGGTCTAATCCCTCCACCTTTCTTGATAACACTTCAATAAGTTTTTGAACTTTGTGAGCACAAATATTGCAACAGAAAAATTTAATAACCAAACTTTTTTTTAATTTTTATGAGTTTTTTTTGAAATCCTCAAATTGGTTATGCGAATTCTGCCAAATATTTATTTCGGATTATTTCTGCTACAGGTTTGTTCTCGATTTTGCTCTCCAGCCAAGAGATAATATCCAAGTATAGAAAGGCTCGCCGCTCATAAGGATGGTCTTCAAATCCTTTTAATTTAGCATGAAGTTTAATGAACGCTTTCTTAAGATCGTGAGGGTAAATATCCTGTAATCCTTTAATAAATTTTATCATTTCATTCTGCACTTCATGTAGATCATCCATCTTAATTAAAAACTTATAAGTGCTTCTTAGTAAAGTTTCTAAATGATAATCTAAGCCGGCTTCATAATGAGCAACTAAATTTAGTACACGAGAAAAGCACAATAAATCTTCTCTCATAGTCAATGATCTATTCGAAATGATTTTACTTAGATAATGAATACATTCCTTGTTGTTTCCTGCACCAAAATGCATACTGGCAAACTTGTAATAAAAAGTCATCGTGTGATGCTCATCTATACGACTTCGAAAGTCTTTCAAGTTTTCTTCTATTTCAGGAATAAAATCCAATCCATCATGAAAACTTCCATCGATGAAATATAAATTCAGCTTGTTTAAATTAATATACAAAAATGAAAGTGCCTCAACGTTTTCATCTTTAGGGAAATTTTTATCACCAACCATGGATTCTAACTTCATCAATGCTCTTTCGAACTTTTCTCGGTTTTTAATGAAAAATAGGGCTTCTAATAGGTAGTTATTACCTTTTAGGAAAAAGACGGGATTCAAATTAATCATATGAGGATTCTCATAAAAGAGATTCACCCATTTCAATGCAAATTTGTAACAATTCCTAAAATCCTGCATCAAGAAACTATACCAGAGATAAGCCTTATAAAGCCATAGTTTTTCTCTGAAGCCCAAATCTTTAATATTGTATTTGGGGAGACGGCTATTAAAATATTCAGTAATTTCTTTTCCTTCCTTCTCGTTTTTAGCATAGCCCGTCTTTAAGAATATGCCATATAACTGTAATGATAAATTAGAAAGCTTACTGGTAATAACATTAGCCTCACTTAACTCTTTTGCCTGTATTGTCAATTCATCAGCGCGACCAGAAATACTTCTAGTAATGTATTGGGATTCAATAATTTTTTCGAGTTCAACAATCTCATAAGCCAAGTTTTTTTCTTCATTTTGAATCGCAATATCCTTAGACTTATCTAATATCTTTAAGCTCTGTTTGTAAAGTCCTTTATGGTATAAAATTGAGGCAAAATCAAGCTGTTCCCGTATTTGCGAGCGCACATTTTGATGAGATGGATTCAACTTCAAGCTAATCAGAATTTGCTTATATAAGTGTGCTTTTACATTAGCCAATTGCTGTTTTTTTACAATCCCCGTTTTTAAAATAGAAGCTTCGTCATAAACCGATGCTTTATCCAAAATGTTAAAAAGATTCAAGAATTTAGAGTCTGTATTTACCCCTAATCTTCCAACGTACAATTTAAACTGGCGTTTTTCAGACTTCGTGAGGGATTTCACCAGTAAGAAGAGGTTATCTTTTTGATCTTTAGTCATCTAGCAATTTTATCATCATCATTCTCATTATCAGATATTTATATCATTATTTTAACGTTGAACATCGTAATATAAAACAATACTAATAGCAGATATATCTTACCAAAATATAAATTCGTAGTACAACAGAAAAATATATTTTGAAATAATGTCAAAAGACTCAGTAAAAATTTTCGATACCACTCTTAGAGATGGAGAGCAAGTACCAGGTTGCAAGCTTAATACAGACCAAAAACTTATTATAGCACGACAATTAGACGAGCTAGGTGTGGATGTTATAGAAGCTGGATTTCCGGTTTCAAGTCCCGGCGATTTCATCTCTGTAACTGAGATTTCTAAAGTGGTTAAAAATGCAACTGTTTGCGGACTCACTAGAGCTGTAGAAAATGATATTCGAGTTGCTGCTGATGCCCTCAAGCATGCAGTAACACCTAGAATACATACGGGTATTGGTACTTCTGATTCTCATATTAAACATAAATTTAACGCCACACAAGAGCAAATCATCGAACGTGCTGTAGGTGCTGTATCTCTTGCAAAATCGTTTGTAGAAGATGTTGAGTTTTACGCTGAAGATGCTGGAAGAACAGATAACGAATATTTAGCAAGAGTCTGTGAAGCTGTTATTAAAGCAGGCGCAACGGTTTTAAATATTCCTGATACAACAGGATACTGCTTACCAAGCGAATATGGTGCTAAAATAAAATACCTAAAAGAGAACGTAAAAGGGATTGACAAAGCTATTTTGTCTTGTCATTGTCATAACGACCTAGGATTAGCCACAGCTAACTCAATCGAGGGTGTTATAAATGGTGCTCGTCAAATCGAGTGTACTATCAATGGTATTGGAGAGCGTGCAGGAAACACCTCTTTAGAAGAAGTAGTAATGATATTAAAACAGCATCCTTATTTGAATTTGGACACAAATATCAACACCTCCATGCTTTATGGCCTGAGTCAACTAGTTTCTGATAGTATGGGTGTATATGTACAACCTAACAAAGCAATCGTTGGTGCTAATGCCTTCGCTCATAGTTCCGGAATACATCAGGATGGAGTGATTAAAAATCGTGAAACTTACGAAATTATCGACCCAAAAGATGTAGGCGTAACAGAATCAGCTATTGTATTAACAGCAAGAAGCGGAAGAGCAGCTTTAGCCTATAGAGCAAAGAAAGTAGGTTACGAATTAACTAAGTTGCAATTGGATGAAGTATATAAAAACTTCTTGAGTTTCGCTGATAAGAAAAAAGAAATACAAGACGATGACATTCATCAGATTATTGAAACAAGTATTGTTTACGAACAAATTGTAAGTGCATAATGGGAAAAACATTATTTGATAAAGTTTGGGATTCTCATGTGGTCGATACAATCGAAAATGGTCCACAAATTCTTTATATTGATAAGCATTTAATTCATGAAGTTACAAGCCCTCAAGCATTTAACGAATTAAGAGAACGAAATATCCCTATTCTTCGTCCGGACAAAGTCGTTGCTACAGCCGACCATAATACCCCAACAAAAAACCAACATCTTCCAATAAAAGATGCATTGTCTAGAAATCAACTCCGTCAGTTATCTGAAAACTGCGAGGTAAATAATATTACACTTTATGGCTTAGGCCATAAATATAATGGTATAGTGCATGTCATGGCTCCTGAATTAGGAATCACACAACCAGGCATGACAATTGTTTGTGGCGATAGTCACACCTCAACCCATGGTGCCTTTGGGACCATAGCTTTTGGCATTGGGACAAGTCAAGTTGCTCAAGTATTTGCGAGCCAATGCTTATTGCTTAAAAAGCCTAAAAGCTTACGTGTTTCTGTTAATGGAAAACTTAAGAAAGGGGTTCTTCCAAAAGACGTTATTTTATATATCATTTCTCAAATAGGGACGAATGCTGGCACAGGCTATTTCTGTGAATATGCTGGCGACGTATTTGAAAACATGAGTATGGAAGGACGCATGACGGTTTGTAACATGAGTATCGAGATGGGTGCTCGAGGCGGCATGATTGCACCAGACCAAACAACTTTCGATTATGTATCTGGAAGAGAATTTGCTCCTAAAGGTCAAGAGTTAGAAGACAAAATAGCCCATTGGAAAACATTACCGTCTGATGCAGATGCAGTATTCGATAAAGAATACCATTTTGATGCTGCCGATATCGAACCAATGGTGACCTATGGTACTAACCCAGGAATGGGCATCAAGATAAGTGGGCACATACCTAAAGATAATTCCGATTCATTTAAAAAATCATTAAAATACATGGGATTCTCTGAAGGAGAATCACTCATAAATAAACCTATCAATTATGTGTTTATAGGTAGCTGCACCAATTCTCGAATTGAGGATTTTAGAGTAGTTGCAGAATACATAAAGGGAAAGCAAAAAGCATCGAATGTCAATGCTTTAATAGTTCCTGGCTCCCAACAAGTAGCACAACAAATACAAGAAGAAGGTCTTTCCACAATATTCGAGAATTCCGGATTTGAGTTACGTCAACCTGGTTGTTCTGCTTGTTTGGCCATGAACGACGATAAAATTCCTCAAGGGGAGTATTGCGTTTCTACGTCCAATAGAAATTTCGAGGGAAGACAAGGACAAGGTGCTCGTACAATTTTAGCAAGTCCATTAGTAGCAGCTGCAACGGCCATTGAAGGTAAAATTATTGACATTACAAAACACTTGAATTAAATGGAAGCCTTTAAGACACTAACATCCAGAGCGATTCCTTTACCAGTTGAGAACATTGATACCGATCAGATAATTCCAGCACGTTTTTTAAAGGCAACAGACAAAAAGGGGTTTGGAGATAATTTGTTTCGTGATTGGCGTTATGAGAAAAATGGTAGTGAGAATGATTCCTTTATATTAAATAGTTCAAAATTTAGAGGTAGCATTCTAGTTGCAGGCGATAATTTTGGTTGTGGTTCTAGTCGTGAGCATGCGGCTTGGGCTTTAGCAGATTATGGATTTAAAGTGATTATTTCGAGTTTCTTTGCTGATATATTTAAAGGTAACGCTCTTAATAATGGGATGTTACCAATCCAAGTCTCGAGTGGTTTCTTATTGAGTTTAATAAATCATATAGAGAATAATCCAACTGCAGAATTAACTATCAATCTTGAAGATCAAACGCTAAATACACCAGTCGGAACTGTAGATTTTGACATTGACCCTTACAAAAAATTATGCCTAATTAACGGATACGATGATATCGATTTCCTGATTAGTAAAAAAGATAAAATTGAAGCCTTTGAAAATAGTTTGCAGTAGCAAGCAGAAAGCACTATAAATTAACTAAATATGAGCAGGATGAGATTCCTGCCTTCTCAGGAATAAAATGAAATTTAATATTGCAATATTACCAGGAGATGGTATTGGACCCGAAGTAACAGCCCAAGCAAAAAAGGCTTTAGATGCCATTGCAGATGTCTACAATCACACCTTTATCTATCGTGAAGCCCTTATGGGCGCTATCGCTATAGATAAGACAGGTAACCCTTTACCAGAAGAAACTATTGATATTTGTGAAGAATCGGATGCGATTCTTTTTGGAGCAATAGGCGATCCAAAATATGATAATAATCCCTCAGCCAAAGTACGTCCAGAGCAAGGTTTGCTACGTTTACGAAAGCAACTTGGTTTATTCTGTAACATACGTCCTGTTAAAGCTTATGAGCAACTTATCGATGAATCCCCATTAAAGAAGCACATTATAAGTGGCACTGATATTTCGATATATCGTGAATTAACAGGAGGTATATACTTTGGTGAAAAAAACCTAAGTGAAGACGGCCAAGTAGCCTCTGACGGTTGTAGTTATTCCGTTGAAGAAATTGAGCGTATTGCGCATTTAGCTTTTAAGGAAGCGCAAAAAAGACGAAAGAAATTAACTTTAGTAGATAAAGCTAATGTATTAGAAACTTCTCGTTTATGGAGGCGCGTTGTAACCGACATGGCATCTGAGTATCCTGATGTGGAATTGGATTTCTTATTCGTAGATAATGCAGCTATGCAAATGATACTCAACCCAAAACAGTTTGATGTTATTTTAACCGAAAATCTTTTTGGGGACATCATCAGTGATGAAGCAAGTGTTATTGGCGGCTCGATTGGTTTATTGGCATCTGCATCTGTTGGTAAGAAGAATGCGTTGTTTGAGCCTATTCATGGGTCTTTTCCAGAAGGTGCCGGAAAAAACATTGCCAACCCAATAGCCTCTATTTTATCAGCAGCAATGTTATTAGATCATTTAGGTTTAACAGAAGAAGCAGGACTTATTAGAAAAGGGGTTGACAAGTCCTTAAAACTTAATATTACAACACCAGATATAAATACGAAACATGATAATGTAACAACCGATAAGGTTGGCGATTTTATTGCAGATTTTATTGTCAATCCAAATGAAACGAATATAAACTTTACAAATATTCATTTGGGGCAAAGCACTATTATTTAAATAATTAAGAGTTACTTCATTATTTAGATACTAGATTATTATTGTTTAGTGATTAAGAGCACCAGCGAGAGTTGGTGCTTTTTTTTGCATTGTTAATGTTCAAGAATAATGATATTAATTCGAATTTTATTTTTTTAACATAAACATTAATAAAATATCTCTAGTCAATTAAAAATAACTTAAACTCCTCATAACATTTCTTATGTTACTTATTTAACTTTAAATATTTTTGCAAAAAGGCATTAATTTTCTTTAAAACATGAAAAAAAGAATAATACTAATTCTTATATCCGCTAGCATCTTCCAAAATATCTTTTCTCAACAAACACCTACTTACAAAAATATTGACTCTGTACAAAAAGCAGAAGCATTCATCATTAATACGCAACAAGATTCTGCTTTAATTTATTTACCAAAAAACACTGATAAACAATACGTTAAAATTTTATATGAGATTGCTAAAAATAAAAACGTAAGCTATAAAGATTATAACACCTTTCTATCTACTATATCAAAAAAGAAAATCATTTATTATGACTTAATATCTGATTTTATCGATAACAATGTAAAAATACCAACAAACAGAAAAACCATTAATAAAAGTTTTTTTAATATTAAATATGAGCAGATTACACATATTAGAAATAAAGGGGATATCGAATTATCAACTGAAAAAAATGAAGCACTGGAGGCTTATGTAAATCTTTTTGATTCAGATCTAAAACAAACTAAAATTTCTAGAGCTTATCTCAAAGTTCATAGTACCGTACTTGCAGTGATAGAGAAAGATATAAAAAGAGGCAAGAACATGGCAAATGACAATATAATATTGGCGCAAACATGTGGAGATAAGACTTTAGAAATTACATCATTATTGCTTTTCTCAGATTTTTTGACTCATGAAAGAAAATTGGATGAATTTATCGAAATCACAGAAAAAGCCTATGAACTTGAAAAACAATTGCCAAATAAAAGCTTTAATTACGGTAGAATAATGACAAGACTATTAGAAGGCTATACTTTTAAAGGCGGTTATGACAAAAAGGTGTTAGAATTATT
>CALDUJ010000041.1 GCA_937923735.1 uncultured Flavobacteriaceae bacterium
CTGGGCTTATTGTACATCCAGATTTCAGAGGACAAGGCTTGGCTAAAAAAATAAAGAAAGTCGTGTTCGAGCATTCCAGAGCAAAATTTCCAGATGCCAAAGTTTTTAGTATCACAACGGGTCTCGCGGTTATGAAACTGAATAGCGATTTAGGCTATAAACCAGTCACCTTTTCAGAACTCACGGACGACCAAACCTTTTGGAATGGTTGCCAAACCTGCAAAAACTATGATGTGTTGCAACGTACTAATCAGAGTATGTGCTTGTGTACAGGGATGTTGTATGACCCGGCTGTTCAGGAAACTAATAAAACAGATAAGAAGAAATTTGATAAAAGTGTTTGGACACGATTAAAGAATATTAATCAAGCTAGACTTTCAAAAAAGAATAAAAAATGAAAAAAGATACTTCCAATGGTTCTCTTCCCTTTGGGGAGATGTCGCAAAGCGACAGAGGGGCTAAAAAATTAGTCATTGCCTATAGTGGCGGATTAGACACCTCTTATTGTGCTGTAAGCCTATCGAAAGCAGGCTACGAAGTACATGCCGTAAGCGTTAACACAGGAGGATTTACCAAAGAAGAGATACAAGGTATAGAAAGTAATGCCTACAAAATGGGCGTATACACCTATAAAAATATCGACGCCGTGACGACCTATTATCAAAAGGTTATTAAGTATCTGGTGTTTGGTAACGTATTAAAGAATAATACTTATCCTCTATCAGTGAGCGCGGAGCGAATCATCCAGGCCATCGAAATTGTAGAATACGCCAAGAGTATCGGTGCTAAATACATCGCGCATGGCAGTACTGGCGCAGGAAACGACCAAGTGCGATTCGATATGATTTTTCAGACCCTGGCGCCAGAAATAGAAATCATCACACCCATAAGAGACGGGAAGCTGTCCAGACAAGAAGAGATAGATTACTTAAAAAGTAATGGTATTGATATGGCATGGGAGAAAGCCAAATACTCTGTAAACAAAGGCCTTTGGGGCACCAGTGTTGGAGGCGCCGAAACCTTAACATCGGATCAACCATTGCCAAGCGCTGCTTATCCGTCACAAATTAAACATGCTGAAGAAGAGAAGGTGACCTTGACATTCTTAAAAGGCGAACTGGTCGCTGTGAATGGTATTGAGAACAGTCCAGAAATCAATATCGAGGTATTGAATACTCTGGCTTCTGCTTACGCTATTGGGCGAGACATTCATGTCGGTGATACCATTGTCGGGATTAAGGGTCGTGTTGGTTTTGAAGCGGCTGCGGCATTGATTACCATCAAGGCGCATCACTTATTGGAAAAGCACACGTTGACCAAATGGCAATTACAGCATAAGGAATATCTGTCCAGTTTTTACGGGATGCATTTGCATGAAGGTCAGTATTTGGACCCAGTCATGCGGAATATTGAGGCTTTTTTACAAAGCAGTCAGGAGATGGTCTCAGGTGATGTGACAGTAAGTCTGAAGCCGTACCATTTTAGTTTGGATGGCATTGTGTCGGAGCATGATTTAATGAATGCCAAATTCGGAAGCTATGGCGAGGAGAATACAGGTTGGACGGCTGAAGAAGCCAAAGGCTTTATTAAGATTTTAGGCAACCAGAACAAGATTTATCAACAAGTAAATTCAAAAGCATGATACAAGTAGGAATCATAGGTGGTGCTGGTTATACGGCAGGAGAATTGATTAGATTATTATTACATCATGCTCAGGTAAACATCAAATTTGTCTACAGCACGAGTAATGCAGGGAATAAGGTATATGCCGTACATCAGGATTTGGTCGGGTCTACAGACCTCATGTTTTCAGATGCGATTGATGCACATGTGGATGTAGTATTCTTATGTTTAGGACATGGGAATTCAAAAGCATTTTTAGAAGCGAATGCCTTTTCGGATACCACACGAATTGTTGATTTGAGTAATGACTTCAGATTGAAAGCTGATGAAGAATTTCAAGGGCAAACATTTGTGTACGGCTTACCTGAATTGAACAAAGCCACAATCAAAAAAGCAAATCATATTGCCAATCCAGGTTGTTTTGCAACAGCGCTTCAATTGGCAATTTTGCCACTAGCAGATAAGGGTTTATTGAAAAACGATGTACATATTAACGCGGTGACAGGCGCTACTGGTGCTGGAACCTCCTTATCCAAAACAACCCATTTTACATGGAGAGATAATAACTTCTCGCATTACAAAGCGTTTACACATCAGCATTTAGGAGAGGTGAATCAAACAGTGAATCAATTACAATCGGATTTTGATTCAGACATCAATTTTATGCCTAATCGCGGAAATTTCTCGAGAGGGATTTTTGCAACAGTATATACCAAATTCGATGGAAGTTTAGAAGAGGCAAAAACAATCTATAATGACTTTTATAAAGATGCGGCATTCACATTTGTATCGGATCAAGAGATTCATTTAAAGCAGGTAGTCAACACAAATAAATGTTTGTTGCACTTGCATAAACATGAGAACAAGTTATTAATCACAAGTATTATCGATAACCTTTTAAAAGGCGCTTCAGGGCAAGCCATCCAGAACATGAATCTCATGTTTGGACTTAATGAAACGGAAGGATTAAACTTAAAAGCGAACTTTTTTTGACGCAGTCATTCCGCACTTGATGCGGAATCTGTTGAATATCTAACTAAAAACAATAAGATTCTGAAACAAGTTCAGAATGACAATAAAATATTATCATGAAAATAGCAATCATAGGAACAGGAAATTTAGGGAAATCAATCGCCAAAGGATTGATTACTAATAATGCGATTACATCTCTTTATTTAACCAAACGAAACCTTGATGACATTCAAGATTTAGATGGGTATAAAGATGTCGTGTTAACTACAGATAATGCTGAAGCTGTGCAGCATTCGGACATCTTAATTTTTGCGGTACAGCCAGCGCATTTGGAGACCATTTTAAACGACATCAAACCATTATTGACGGAGAATCATGTATTGATTTCGACTATCACTGGCTTTTCTATTGCTAAAATGGAAAGCATTGTAGGTCAAGATGCCTTCGTAATTCGTGCCATGCCAAATACTGCCATTGCCGTTGGTAAATCCATGACCTGTATTTGTGCCAATACCAAAGGTCAAGAGCGTATTAAAGTGGCCGAAGCTATTTTTAATAGACTGGGAACCTCGATTGCGATTCCAGAAAATCAAATGCAAGCTGCAACGGTTGTGTGTGCTAGTGGTATCGCTTTCTGGATGCGATTAATACGTGCAACGACTCAAGCGGCTATTCAATTAGGGTTCGATGCCAAGGAGGCCCAAGAATTAGCAATGCATACTTGCGAAGGTGCAGCTAGTTTACTAATTACAACTGGTAATCATCCAGAGCAAGAAATAGATAAAGTTACCACACCAAAAGGCTGCACCATTGAAGGGCTAAACGAAATGGAACATAAAGGTTTGAGCTCGTCGCTTATACAAGGTATGGTGTCGTCTTTTAATAAAATAAACAGTATAAAAACAGATCAGTTATGAAATGAGCGTAAATAAAATTAATTATTTGTTTTACCGAAAAGAATTAAATTTTTTACGCGAAAGCGCAGCGGTTGCATTAAGCAAATAATTTTTATTTAGTTCATTTTTCAATAAAAATTATAAGAAAATGAATTTATTCGATGTATATCC
>CALDUJ010000042.1 GCA_937923735.1 uncultured Flavobacteriaceae bacterium
CCCCAAAACATCCAATTCTTTGAAGAATAAGAGCATCTTCCTTTAATTTTTCAGCCTCTTCTAGTTCTTTGGCCCTTACCGTGTAGGATCCAAATTTATATATGCTTTGCGGAGTAAGACCCAGATGTCCCATAACGGGAATTCCAGCATTGAGTATACGCTTAACAGAATCTTTAATTTCTTCCCCACCTTCCAATTTTACGGCATGTGCGCCACTTTCTTTCATGATTCTTATGGCAGAACGAAGGGCTTCTTTTGGATCGCTCTGATAGCTTCCGAAAGGAATATCTACAACAACCAAAGCTCTGTCGATAGCACGAATTACCGAGGATGCATGATATATCATTTGATCCAACGTAATTGGTAATGTAGTTTCATGCCCTGCCATAACATTACTAGCAGAATCTCCAACTAATATCACGTCGATACCTGCGCCATCTACAATTTTGGCAAATGTGTAATCGTAGGCAGTTAACATTGATATCTTTTCGCCATTAGCCTTCATATCGACTAATGTTTTTACGGTAATACGCTTATAATCCTTTTTAGCTGTAGACATTTATAGAATTGTTTGATGGTAAAAATACTAAATATAGTCTTAGCTAAAAATACTGTTAAACATTATTTGAACTTGAGGTTTTTCTTTAATTTGTCCAAAAATTATTAATTATGTTAAAAGCTATATTTTTCTTACCAATGCTCTTTTTGGTATCATTTGGTTATGCTCAGAACGAGGAGGAAGCCAAAGTAAAGACTACCATTGAAACATTTTTTGAAGGCTTTCATAAAGGGGATACTACATTGATGAAGTCTGTTATGATGAAAGAAATCACCATGCAAACAGCTTTTTTCAATAAGAAAGGCGAAGGTGTATTTGTTGAAGACGGACCAGAAAAGTTAGTCAATGCGATAGCTAATAGACCAGAAGACCAGAAATGGGATGAGCGCCTAACAAACTTCAATATTCAAATTGATGCTAATATGGCTAATGCATGGGTGGATTATGAATTTTGGTTTAATGATAAATTTAGCCATTGTGGTGTTAATTCCTTTCAACTTGTGAAGACAAAAGGAAAATGGAAAATTATCTACTTGATAGATTCTAGAAGAAGAGGTAGTTGTAAATCAGCAGAGAAAGGTAACTAAGCCTTTCGGACTTAACAATCTGCCATATTCACTCTAACGGCTAAACCACCTTCAGAGGTTTCCTTGTATTTCGTATGCATGTCTTTAGCAGTTTCCCACATGGTATCTACAACTTTGTCTAGAGGTACTTTAACATTTTCAGGGTTGGTATCCAATGCTAGTTCAGCTGCATTAATAGCTTTAATAGCTCCCATTGCATTACGCTCGATACATGGAATTTGCACTAGACCACCTATTGGATCACATGTTAACCCTAAGTGATGTTCCATAGCAATTTCTGCAGCAACTAAAACTTGTTCAGGTGTACCACCTAGTAATTCAGTTAGTGCTCCAGCAGCCATAGCTGATGATACACCTATTTCTGCCTGACAACCACCCATAGCGGCTGAAATTGTAGCTCCTTTTTTGAAGATACTACCTATTTCTCCAGCCACTAATAAAAAGCGCTTGATATCATCAAAATCACCATCGTGATTTTCGATAACTAAATAATACATCAATACTGAAGGAATAACACCAGCGCTACCGTTAGTAGGAGCCGTTACAACGCGACCAAGAGACGCATTAACTTCGTTAACGGATAATGCAAAACAACTAACCCATTTTAATATTTGTCTGAATTTAACCTCTGTATCTCTTATAGAATAAAGCCATTCCAAAGAATTGCCATACGGCGTATCACCTTTAAGGTTTAGATGCATATCGTAAGCACGACGCCTAACATTTAGTCCACCAGGTAAATTTCCTTCAGTATGACAGCCAATATACATGCATTCAAGCATCGTGTTCCAAATACGTTTTAGTTCATTATTTATATCTTCCTCAGAGCGAAGTGACTTTTCATTTTCATACACCACTTGAGAAATAGGCATATCTAATCGTTTGCAAAATATCAATAATTCTTCGCCTTTCTCAATTGGATATGGGAAAGAACACTTTATTTCAAAGTTCTTTTTAGAATTTTTGCGCTCTTCTTTAACAACAAAGCCACCACCAATAGAGTAGAATTTAGAGGTCGTTTTTTTACTTCCTATTACAGATGTAAATGACATACCATTAGCGTGAAAAGGCAAAAATTTTCTATTGAAAATAATATCTGTAGAAGGATTAAAAGGCATGCTTTTTTCTTTATTGAATAGAAGCGTATTTGTTTCTTTTATTGAGGATACAATACTTCCTATGTCTTCTGTAGGAACAGTTTCTGGGTTAGCACCACTCAATCCCAGCATAACAGCGTAATCTGTTGCATGACCTTTCCCTGTAAGAGATAGAGACCCAAATAGATTTACTTCGATTTTTTCAACTTTGTCAAAGTCATTATTGACTTTTAATTCATCTATCCAACGTTCTGCTGCACGCCAAGGTCCAAGTGTATGTGAGCTAGATGGTCCAATACCAATTTTAAGCATGTCGAAAACAGAAATACATTCCATTTGGTGGTTGTTTCAGTTGATGAACAAATATACATTTTGTATAGTAAGCTTGTGATAACTTTTCTGGCTTTTGAATAAAAAAAAGCCAGGAGTTTGAACCTGGCTTTAGATTAGCATTTATTAAGATTAACTTATGCTATTGTCTCTTAGGAAAGCTTTCAATGTTATAAAGCTCTATAACAGTATTAATATCTGAGTAATCTACTCTACCAACATTATTGGCAGGAATTACTACTACTCTAAATACTTGATCTTGTGTCCACACAGGGTCTAAGTTATCTAAATCAGAACCTTCAAGAAAAAAACTTACATCAAGTTGGGTAAAATCAAAGTTGTAGACTAAATCATTACCGTCATCAAAGATTACAGTCTGCGGAAGTAATCTCCATACTTCTGTACCATCATCCAATGTTTCCCAAAGAATATAAACTAGTGTTATGTCTGTTGGGCCTAAATTAAAATTAGGACCATATGCTTCTGTTACAAAATAGTCGTTATCACTATTAAAGTCAACATTTTCTATTTCAAAGGCTGAAGCTCCTATTGATTCACCATCCTGACCATCAAGACCATCGAAACCGTCAAAACCCGGAGGTCCTTGAGGTCCTTCACAAGCGGCAAACAAAAATGATAGGGCCAAAAATACGTACGTTATTTTTCTCATAATTAAAGTGTTTGAATACAATAACACAAATCATGTACCAAAGTGCATGTATATCAAAATACTTTTTGAAAATAACTTTCTGACACCTTGTCATATTCTTTGTCATGGCATAATCATTGTCAAATAGATAGTGTTAAAAATTAGTATCACATTAAAATCAAACATAATAAAATGAGCAAAATCATTGGAATAGATTTAGGGACAACCAACTCGTGTGTTTCCGTAATGGAAGGTAACGAACCAGTGGTAATTCCTAATGCAGAAGGAAAAAGAACAACGCCGTCTGTAATCGCCTTTGTAGAAGGAGGAGAGATTAAGGTCGGTGACCCTGCGAAACGACAGGCAGTAACTAATCCAACAAAAACGGTTTATTCTGTAAAACGTTTTATGGGTAACAAATACTCAGAATCTAAAAAAGAAGCTGAACGTGTACCATATAAAGTTGTAAAAGGCGACAACGATACGCCAAGAGTAGATATCGACGGTCGTTTATATACACCACAAGAATTATCCGCAATGGTACTTCAGAAAATGAAGAAAACTGCAGAGGATTATTTAGGAGCTTCGGTAAGTGAAGCCGTAATTACGGTTCCAGCTTATTTTAACGA
>CALDUJ010000043.1 GCA_937923735.1 uncultured Flavobacteriaceae bacterium
AAGCCATTGAAAACATAAAAGCTGTACTCGAACAACATGGCTCTTCTCTAGATAATGTGGTAAAATGCACTGTTATTCTGAGCGATATTAATGATTTTACAGCCTTCAACGATATCTATAAAACCTATTTCACTAGTAAACCTGCCAGAACAACGTTTGCTGCTGCTGGTTTAGCTGCTAATGCGAAAATTGAGATTGAGTGTGTGGCGGTGAAGTAGGTTGTTGTGTAATGTTTTTATAATCAACTAGTCGATTAATTTTTGGTTGAATTATCCAAATACCAATAATGTAAAACCACAATAAGAAGAATTCTCCAGCAAAATCTCCAAATCGAACTTTTTTTTGTAATTCAACAGTTTTTATTGTTTTGGCCACAAAATACATAGAGTAGAAAATACAAAACATTGAAAATAAATGTACTGGGAGAATTAATGCTATAGTCCAATTCCCTGTATTGAATGTATTTGGTGTTAAGCCATAAAATTTGGCTGCCATATGCAGTATTAGTAGCATTATGTAAAATAAGGGAAAAAAGAAAAAGAACTTAAATTTATTTGTTTTTAGTTTTATTTCACGGGGAATTTTTTCCTTTAAACCAATAGCGATAGACCAAAACCAACCAAAAAAAAGACCAGTGAATAAAATCATAATTGGTGGAAAAAATTTAAAGAATACCATCATGTGTTTTGGGTCAGGAATTGATTGAGTTTTGTGCGCTAAAAACATTTCAAACAACATAAATACTTGAAAGATTATTGGAATTCCAAGCAAAACAAGGAATAATTGCCAATGTTTGGCTTTCAAAAATAATTTTACCATATATTTTTTGTAATACTTTTATTATTCTAAATATAGAAATAATAGCTAATTAAAATTAACCCCTTCTCCAATATTCGTAAAAACTTCCTACTTCCAACTCCTAACTTCTAACTAAACCCTATCTTTGCAGCCTATGAAGAAAGAGATTCAAGACTTGGTCGATAAAGGACAAATGCTACCTTTAATGGAAGAGTTCTACACCATTCAAGGCGAAGGCTATCATAAAGGAACTGCTGCTTATTTTGTGCGTATTGGAGGCTGCGATGTGGGTTGCCATTGGTGTGATGTAAAGGAGAGCTGGAATGCAGAACTGCACCCACCAACAGAGACTTCTAAAATTGTTGAAAATGCCGTGAAATATAGCGATACAATTGTAGTTACAGGTGGCGAACCCTTGACTTGGGACATGACTGAGCTAACCAAACAATTAAAAGAAAAAAATCTTCAAGTACATATTGAAACGTCGGGAGCTTATAAGTTAACGGGAGAGTGGGATTGGATTTGTCTGTCTCCAAAAAAGATGAAGCTACCAACTGAAGAAGTCTATCAAAAAGCGCACGAACTTAAGTGTATCATTTATAACAAAGACGACTTTAGATTTGCTGAGGAGCAAGCTGCAAAAGTGAATAAAGATTGCATTTTATACCTGCAACCTGAGTGGAGTAAACGAGACAAGGTCGTGCCAGAAATTGTAGATTATGTGATGGCAAATCCTAAATGGAAAGTATCCTTGCAAACACACAAATATTTAAATATACCATAACAAAAAAGTCCAGACATTAATTGTCTGGACTTTTTATGTTATTTAAAAAACGAATTACATTCCCATAGGAACAGTAACTCTTGTTTTGTCCCATCCCATATGCATGCCGTCTCCATCAAAAGCGATAGAAAATGCTTCTAGAGAATCTCCAGATGTTTTAGTATCGACTTTAAATCGAGCAACATCGTTTGCTTCCTTGTAGCCATATGCACCCCAAGTATGTAAATCTGAGTTAAGGATAACAGTCCATTGTGTTTCTCCAGGAATAGTGAATAAAGAATACGTTCCAGCTTTTACTGATTCGCCTCCTAATTTTACATCTTGATAAAATGTAATTTCGGCAGATTCATTAGCGCCAGTTCTCCAAACTTTTCCATTAGGAGCGAGTTTACTTAGAGAACGACCTTTTAGTTGTGGTCTACTATACACAACTTTTGCTATAGGAGCAGCGTTACGAGATGTTCTGTAATAAGATACATCTAGAGGGCTTTTGTCCATTCCTGCAAATTTTTGAGCATTAACTGAGGTACTTGCAAGCATAATAAAGGCTAATGCAAATACAGATAAGATTGATTTTTTCATTGTGTGAGTTTTTAATTGTGTTAAAAGTAATTCTTAATTGTCTTAAGATTATGCTAAAAGTCGTGTTACGATGTTAAACTTTACAAATGCAAGTGCTAAATACCTTTATGACTATTTATAGTTTAATATTTATACTAATATCATATATTCTATTATAAATAGTAATCATTTTAGTTATTTATGTTTTTAAATTGTAATTATAGCATCATTTTTGTTTCATAATTATTCATAGAATTTAAAATAATACTAAAAATATAAGTTATGTGTGGAATTGTATGTGCATTCGACCTGAAGGAAAAAGCTGAGGTTCTCAGACCTCAATTGTTAGAGATGTCTAAGAAGGTAAGGCATCGTGGTCCAGATTGGAGTGGTATTTATAGTAATGAGAAAGCTATTTTGGCACATGAGCGTCTAGCTATTGTAGATCCAGCATCTGGAAAACAACCTCTGTTTAGTGAGGATAAAAAATTAGTGCTGGCTGCAAATGGAGAAATTTATAACCATAGGGAGCTACGTAAGCAATTTGACGGTAAGTATAATTTTCAAACCCAATCGGATTGCGAAGTCATATTAGCACTTTATAAAGAAAAAGGGCATGATTTTGTTGATGATATGAATGGAATTTTCGGATTCGCTATCTATGATGTTGACAAAGATGAATATTTCATAGCTAGAGATCATATGGGAATTATTCCTCTATACATTGGTTGGGATCAACATGGAACTTTTTATGTGGCGTCAGAATTAAAGGCTTTGGAAGGTGTTTGTAATAAAATTGAATTATTTCCACCTGGGCATTACATGTCTAGTAAAGATGGAGAATTTGTAAAATGGTATAAACGCGATTGGACAGACTATGATGCTGTAAAAGATAACGAAACTTCTATCGCAGAAATTAAGCAAGCCTTAGAAGATGCAGTTCATAGACAATTAATGTCTGATGTGCCTTATGGTGTTTTACTCTCAGGTGGATTAGATTCTTCTGTGACGTCTGCAATCGCAAAAAAATATGCCCAAAGACGTATTGAGGCGGATGATAAAGAGCAAGCATGGTGGCCACAATTACACTCGTTTTCGGTTGGTTTGGATGGCTCACCAGATTTGGCTGCTGCACAAAAAGTGGCAGACCATATAGGGACAATTCACCATGAAATTAAATTTACGATTCAAGAAGGATTAGATGCAATAAAAGATGTTGTTTATAACCTAGAAACATATGATATCACGACGATAAGAGCTAGCACGCCTATGTACTTAATGGCTCGAGTTATTAAGTCTATGGGGATAAAAATGGTGCTATCGGGCGAAGGTGCAGACGAATTATTTGGAGGCTACTTATATTTCCACAAAGCACCAAACGCAAAAGAGTTCCATGAAGAAACAGTGAGAAAACTCGATAAGCTCCATATGTATGATTGCTTAAGAGCGAACAAGAGTTTAGCAGCATGGGGAATAGAAGGTCGTGTACCATTCTTAGATAAAGAGTTTATGGACGTCGCAATGCGAATCAACCCTCAGGACAAAATGATAAACGGTGAGCGTATGGAAAAATGGGTGGTACGTAAAGCCTTCGAAGATATGTTGCCAGAAAGTGTAGCTTGGAGGCAAAAGGAGCAGTTTTCAGACGGTGTTGGCTATAGTTGGATAGATACCCTTAAAGAAGTAGTAAACGAAGCTGTAACAGACGGGCAGATGGAGAATGCTAGCTTTAGGTTTCCGATACAAACGCCTCAAAACAAGGAAGAGTATTACTACCGTAGTATTTTTGAGGAGCATTTCCCAAGCGATGCCGCAGCTTTATGTGTGCCTCAGGAACCAAGCGTAGCTTGCAGCACCAAAATTGCTTTAGAATGGGACGAAGCGTTTAAAAACATGAATGATCCATCTGGTAGAGCTGTAGCTCAAGTGCACGATGATGCGTATTAATGAAACCAAAATTAGTAAGCTTGAAAAGCGAAACGAATTTTAATGGTTGAATTAATCCCGCTTTTACAGCGGGATGGAGTCATTGAATTATTTGATTCTCAGTTAAAAAGACCATGGAACTCATGGTCTTTTTTTATCAAAAAAAACCAACTGTTTTATGATTCGAAATCACACAAGTTTTTCCACAATTATTTGTTAATAACTTAACACTTTAAAAGTGCTACAAATTAGCATAAATACAAGGGTTTTCGTAACTTTGTGTGTATCTGAAAATGATGCTTTTAAGCGTCATTTTTTTGTAAAGAACAGACCTAAATTATATAAACCAAATGAGCGAAAAAAAAGAAGGCTTTAACGAACACGGCTACTCGGCAGATAGTATTCAGGCATTAGAAGGCATGGAACACGTGCGTATGCGTCCATCAATGTATATTGGTGATGTTGGAGTGCGTGGATTACACCACTTAGTTTATGAGGTTGTAGATAACTCTATTGATGAAGCTCTTGCCGGTCATTGTGACAATATCACGGTTACCATTAATGAGGATAACTCCATTACGACAGAAGATGATGGACGTGGTATTCCTGTTGGGCTGCACAAAAAAGAAGGTGTTTCTGCACTTGAGGTTGTAATGACTAAAATTGGTGCTGGTGGTAAGTTCGATAAAGATTCTTATAAAGTTTCTGGTGGATTGCATGGTGTTGGCGTGAGTTGTGTAAATGCATTGTCAGAAAATTTAAAAGCTACCGTATTTAGAGAAGGTAAGATTTATGAGCAGGAATATGAGCGCGGTAAAGCTATGTATCCTGTAAAAGTTGTTGGTGATACCGATAAACGAGGTACGACAGTAACATTTAAACCTGATTCTACAATTTTTACTCAGACATTGGAGTATAGCTATGATACTTTAGCAAGTCGTTTACGCGAATTAGCGTATTTAAATAAAGGTATTACAGTTCATCTAGTAGATAAAAGACATAAAAAAGAAGATGGTTCTTTTGAAGGTGAAACATTCCATTCAAAAGAAGGTCTTAAGGAATTTATAAAATTCTTGGACGGCAATCGAGAGCCTTTAATGAAAGATGTCATTGCATTTGAAGGTGAGAAAAATGGCGTGCCTGTAGAGGTAGCGATGATTTATAACACCTCCTATGCAGAAAACTTACATTCTTATGTAAACAATATAAACACACATGAAGGTGGAACGCACTTATCTGGATTTCGTCGAGGTTTAACACATACACTCAAGAAATTTGCAGATGGTTCTGGAATGTTAGATAAGTTGAAATTTGATATTGCCGGAGATGATTTTCGAGAAGGACTAACAGCAATTATTTCTGTAAAAGTTCAAGAACCACAATTTGAAGGACAGACAAAAACTAAATTAGGTAACCGTGAAGTTTCTGCTTCTGTATCTCAGGCAGTCTCTGAGATGCTTACAGATTATTTGGAAGAACATCCAGATGATGCTAAAACCATTGTCCAGAAAGTAATATTAGCAGCCCAGGCACGTCATGCGGCGCAAAAGGCCCGTGAAATGGTGCAGCGTAAAACGGTGATGAGTATTGGCGGATTGCCAGGGAAACTATCTGATTGCTCTGAACAAGACCCTGAAAAATGCGAAATTTATCTTGTTGAGGGAGATTCGGCAGGTGGAACGGCAAAAATGGGTCGTGATAGAGCTTTTCAAGCAATTTTGCCGTTACGTGGTAAAATCTTGAATGTAGAGAAGGCTATGACTCATAAAGTCTTTGAGAACGAAGAAATCAAGAATATCTTTACGGCTTTGGGTGTTACTATCGGGACAGAAGAAGATAGTAAGGCACTAAACTTATCTAAATTGCGATACCATAAAGTGGTTATCATGTGTGATGCGGATATCGATGGTAGTCATATTGCAACTTTAATTCTTACCTTCTTCTTCAGATACATGAAAGAATTGGTAGAAAATGGACATATTTACATTGCAACCCCACCTTTATACCTTGTTAAAAGAGGAGCAAAGAGTCGTTATGCATGGAGTGATGCGGAGCGAGATGAGATTATCGAGGAATTTGGTGATGGTGCGAAAATTCAACGATACAAAGGTCTTGGAGAGATGAATGCACAACAACTATGGGATACTACTATGAATCCTGAGTTTAGAACAATGAGATTGGTGCAAATAGACAACGGTGTAGAGGCAGATCGTGTATTCTCGATGTTAATGGGTGATGAGGTACCACCTCGTAGAGAGTTTATAGAGAAGAATGCTATTTATGCTAATATAGACGCATAATAGTAAAAATAGTATACCATTATCTAAACGTTCTTGAGATTTCTCAAGAATGTTTTTTTTGTTTTAACCTCCAATAAATTAGCTGCTTAAGCTTTTTTTATTATTTTTGAACCTTAACCTACTTATGAAATATCATGAAAAAGACATTTCTTTTTTGTTCATGTTTTGTCATGGCAATTACTCTAAATGCACAAGAAACTATTGATGATTTGTTAGCAGCTGGCGTTGCTGACGCTCAACGTTTTACTGCCGACTATATAGCTCCAGCCTCAGAAGGTGTAGCCTACGGTATAAATGGTGGTTGGTTTAATAATGCCAAAACACCTAAGCTATTTGGGTTCGAACTCTCTCTAGTTGGAAATGCATCTTTGTTCAAGGATGAAAAAAAAGCCTTTAATATGGTTGCTGCTGATTATGAAAATGTAAGATTTCAAGATGGTAGTGACTCAAAAGCAGTCGCCACTGCATTAGGTAATAACGAACAGGATGTCCTTGTAGTAGTTACCTACGACGATCCAATTTTTGGAAATCAAGAAACGGAAATAACACTTCCAACCGGTTTAGGGGCAGAAGGTGTTAATTTAATTCCTACAGTCTTTCTTCAAGGAAGTTTCTCTCCTCTAAAAGGAACTCAAGTAAAAGGACGTTTTTTTCCTAAAATAAACACAGACGATGTAGACTTAAGTATGTATGGTATTGGAATCCAACAAGATTTCACGACGCTTCTACCAGCCGATAAAATACTACCTGTAGCTGTTTCCGGTTTGATTGCTTACACGCATTTGGACGGAAGCTACGATTTTACCGAAACAGGTATAGTTGATGGAGAAAATCAACAAATGAAGACAGAAGTGAATACATGGCTATTTCAGTTAATAGCAGGAACAAAATTAAAAGTTATTAATTTCTACGGAGCCATCGGTTATATTAAAGGAGATTCATCTACTGATTTATTGGGTACTTACAGAGTTTCTGATGGAGTTTTTACTTCAGAGAATATTGTAGACCCTTTCTCAATAGATTCAGAAATATCTGGTGTAACAACGACGCTTGGTGCAACGTTAAAACTTGGTTTTTTTGGTTTAAACGCTTCGTATACTATTGGTGAATTTGATACCGTTTCGGTTGGCTTCAATTTTGGTATCAGGAATTAGCAATTTCTTAGTGAAACCTTGTTTTTAAGAGTTTTAACAAACGAAATAAAAACAAGTAATTGAACTAATCCCGCTTTTGCAGCGGGATTTTATCTTTAACGCTATTTTATAAATTAATGTTGGTTTAAAGTGTTAAATTTGTCGCTGGAATCACCATAGCTTTTAGCAAAGGTGTAGGAGTTAAATTAATCACATAAATCATCATAAATGAAAGTTACAGTTGTTGGAGCAGGAGCAGTAGGCGCTAGTTGCGCAGAATACATAGCCATTAAAGACTTTGCAAGCGAAGTTGTTCTCTTAGATATTAAAGAAGGATTTGCTGAAGGCAAAGCCATGGACTTGATGCAAACGGCATCATTAAACGGGTTTGATACTAAAATTACAGGTACTACAAGCGATTATTCTAAAACAGCAAATAGTGATATTTGCGTTATTACTTCTGGTATACCTCGAAAACCAGGAATGACTCGTGAAGAATTAATAGGTATCAATGCAGGAATTGTAAAGATGGTGTCTTCGAGTTTAATCGAGCATTCTCCAAATACAATAATTATTGTTGTTAGTAACCCAATGGATACTATGACATATTTGGTGCACAAAACAACAAGCTTACCTAAAAATCGTATTATCGGTATGGGTGGTGCATTGGATTCAGCTAGATTTAAATATAGATTAGCTGAAGCTTTAGGTGCACCTATTAGTGATGTTGATGGAATGGTAATTGGCGGCCATAGTGATAAAGGTATGGTGCCATTAATTAATAAAGCGGTAAGAAACAGTGTATCGGTTTCAGAATTTTTGTCTGAAGACAGAATGGATCAAGTAGTACAAGATACTAAAGTTGGAGGCGCAACACTTACAGGGCTGTTAGGTACTTCTGCATGGTATGCTCCAGGAGCTGCTGTGTCTGGTATGGTACAAGCCATTGCTTGTAATACTAAAAAGATATTCCCTTGTTCTGCTTTATTAAGCGGAGAATTTGGATTAAACGATTTATCAATTGGTGTTCCTTGTGTTTTAGGAGATAATGGAATCGAAAAAATTGTTGAGATTAGTTTAAGCGATGCAGAAAAAGCAAAATTAGCTGAATCTGCCGAAGGTGTTAAGAAAACTAACGGACTATTGGAATTGTAGAATTCCTTTATTTTAAATACATTCGAGCCACGCTTTTTTAGCGTGGCTTTTTTAATTTTTAAATATGAGAAAATTCCTTTTTTTATCGATGTTCCTAATTCTTAACTCTTGCTTGAATTTTGACAGAGGTCAAGAATATTTGTTTTTATACGATTTCGAAAATAAAGAAACTATTTCTCAAGATAAAAGAGACGAAACCGTTGTTGTTTTGAGAAAGCGACTCAAAAAATTTGGAGCTAGTAACACCAAAGTTTCGCTAAATAATAAAAACCAAATTGAGATAAAAATTAAAACTGTGCTTAATGAGGAGCGTATAAATAGTTTAGTATTAAATCAAGGTGAGTTAGAATTTTGGGAAACATATAATGGAAAAGAGTTTTCTAATTTTATTATGAGTATTGATAATGCTTTAAAAGAAGAAGACAAACCATCTGATGTTGCTTTTTTAAGCTTAATAACAGGTATCGGTTATGAGGGAAGTCCATCAATTTTTGTGACTAAAGTAGAAGATACTGCTAAAGTAAATACCTATTTAAATAACACTAAAGTTAGATCGCTCTTGGATTCGAATCATCGTTATGCCAAATTTCTTTGGGGAAATTCTGATTTAGAAGGCAACTGCGAATTATTCGCAATAAAATCTAACAGAGAAAATATCGCACCCATAACTGCTAATCATATTGTAGAAGCTATTCAAAATTATGACGTCATAGGGAAACCATGTATTTCGATTCAGATGAATAACGAAGGATCAGCTCGATGGGAACGCATTACAGGTAATGCCTATAGAGAAGGGAAGTGTATAGCGATAGTCTTAAACGATATTGTTCTTACAGCACCAAGAGTTAATAATGGGGCAATTACAGGAGGAAGAACTGAAGTAACAGGAGCTTTTGCACTTGAACAAGCCCAAAGCCTTGCAACTATATTATCTTCTGGGCAAAGTATTTCTAAACTCAAGTTTTTGACTTCACAGAAAATCATTAAAAAATAGAGCTTCAACGATTATATTGGTGTAGCTTTTTATAAAACATATATTTGCAAAAATCAAACCTTAGGATTTGAATATTCAATTATAACCATATATGGCATGATGATTGGTTTGTATAACAAAATTTTAAACAAAAAAACATGAAAAAATTAGTATTCTTATTCGCTTTATCTTTTAGTATGATGGTGTCTGCTCAAGATAAACTTTCCGAAGGAGTAGTTGTATTCAAACAGACTATGTCTAGTGATAATGAACAAATGCAAGCTCAATTTGCTTCTATGGGAAACATGGAAACCAAAACTTATTTTAAGGGTGACAAATCGCGTACCGAAGTTTCTAGTCCTATGATGGGTGATGTTATTACTATTGCAAATTCCGATACTAAAGAAACTTTAGTACTTATGGATAATCCAATGTTAGGTAAGACCTATGCACTTCAAAAAAATGAACTTACTGATGAGCAACTTAACAGCATTAATATTGTAGCTGGAGATAAAACAAAAACTATTCTTGGTTATGATTGTAAACAATACACTGTAACCCTTGAACAAGATGGTATGAAAATGGATATGGAAATGTTTACAACAGATGCTATAAACGCACCATCTCAGCAAGCAGATATGCTAGGAGGTAAATTAAAAGGTTTTCCACTTTATATGACAGTGAAGATGGATCAAATGGGAAGTGCTATGACTATAATTACAGAAGTTACCAGTATAAATAAAGAAACGGTATCAGATACTAAATTTAGCATGACACCGCCAGCAGGCTATAAAAAAATGGAAGGTCAATAGGCAATACAATATAAAGTTATAGTAAAAGAAGGAGCGACTTAAAAATCGTTCCTTTTTATTTTTTATCTTTGGCGCATGAACTCGAAATGGTGTTTTAGTGTCTTAATCGCAATCCTTACACTGTTTGGTATACAACAGAGTCAAGTTACCTTACCCAATCAAGAGATTGTAGTTCAGTTTACTGATGTTGATATATCTTCAGATGAAGCGCATAATGCTATTGCACAAGTAAAGTCTCAATTACAACTTTTAGGAGCTGATAATATACAGGTACAAGAAGGTTTTCACGGTATCTTAAAAATATCTTATTACAGTGATTCTGATGTTGAGAGTATAAAAAAAGTACTTACTGATAAGCGTGCTATAAATCTTGATTATGCTCAGCAGAATCAAGATGAAAAGTCTTCTGAAAACAACACCAATGCCTATAACCTTGATGTATATGAAATCATTGATGCTTCCAATACAGATTGGGATATAGAAGGTATTTCAATTGTAGAACTAAAATCAGAGAATCACCGTTTTTTTAACCCTAATATATACACATCTGTTGAAACGATAGATAATAGGGATAGAATCACTAGAATTGCCTTAAAGGTAAATACACATATTGCCTTAGCAATAGATAATTCTTCATTTAGAATTCCTGAAACTAGAGCAGGGCCTCTTGTTTAAGGGACTTCATAATTTTCCCACATAAACTAATACTAAATGTATGCTTTCATTATTCTTATGGTAAGCTACATAATATCATATTAAATATAAAAATAATTGTCAAATCATGCGTAAATTCTATATTTGCGCTCCCGTAATTACGGGATGAAAATTTGACCAAAAAATAATAAAAATGCAAAACAAAGGAGTAGTTAAACTGTTCGCCATATTATTTGGTTTAGTCAGTTTATACCAATTATCGTTTACGTTTAAAAATAATGCGATAGAAAAAGAAGCTAAAGAATATGCTATAAGTAATTTTCAAACCACAAATGAAATCAATTCTGCGGAAGTACGTTACTTGGATTCACTAAAAACAACTAGAGAAACTGTAGATGGTAAACAAGTGCCTATCAGTGTTTTTGACCTAGGTTTTTCTGATTTTACCTATAACGAAGTAAAAGACAAGGCTATGAATCTCGGCTTAGACCTTAAAGGAGGTATCAATGTTATTTTACAAGTATCTGTAAAAGACATCTTATTAGGTCTTGCTAATGATACTAGAGATCCAATATTCAATAAAGCATTAAACGATGCAGACGAACTTCAAAAAGACGCCCAAGATACTTATTTGGAGTCTTTCTACACGGCTTGGGATGCTATTAAAGGGGATGCAAAACTAGCATCACCTGATATTTTCGCCAACAGAACATTAAGCGAAGATATTAATTTTGAAATGTCTGATGATGAAGTAAAACCCATCATCGAGCGTAAGATTGATGAGTCAATATTATCAGCTTTTGAAGTTTTACGTAAGCGTATTGATAAATTTGGTGTCACTTCTCCTAACATTCAAAGATTAGGAAAATCAGCGAGGATAGTTTTAGAGCTTCCTGGAGCAAAGGATGTTGAGCGTATTACAGATCTTATTACAAAAACGGCACAATTAGAATTCTGGGATGTGTATAACGGGCAAGAGTATACAAACTTTATTATCCAAGCAAATGAAGTATTAAAAGGCATCGTTAAGACCGATACCAAAGAAACACCAGAAGAAGTAGCTCAAGATTCTACAGATTCTCAAATTGATGATTTATTAGGTGAAACTTCAATTGATTCAACTGCTGTAAGTATTAATCCTTTAGACGTATTGGCTGTAGGGCAAGGTGGTTCTGTAGCCACTTTTAAAATAAGCGATAAGGAAAAAGTAATGCAGTATTTGAGTATGCCTCAAGTACGTTCGTTGCTTCCAGCTGATAAGCGCTATACAAAATTCGTTTGGGAGAAAGAAGCAGAAAATAGTGAAGTAGTTAATTTGTTTGCTTTAGTAAGTAATAGAGAAAATAAAGCAGAAATTGCAGGAGGTGTTGTTACTGATGCCAGACAAGAATATGATAATGCAGGCAAACCTAGTGTAAGTATGAGTATGAATAGTACTGGAGCGAAGCAGTGGGAGCAAATGACGGAGAGAGCTTATAATCAAGGTACTCAAATTGCTGTCGTTTTAGATGATATATTGTATTCAGCGCCAACGGTAAGTACTGGTAAAATATCTGGAGGAAACACCCAAATTACTGGACGATTTTCATTAAATGAAGCGACTGATCTTGCAAACGTATTAAGAGCTGGTAAACTACCGGCGTCAGCAACAATTATTCAAGCAGACGAAATAGGAGCGTCTCTAGGACAAGAAGCTATTAAAAGCGGTACAAGCTCCTTCTTGATTGCATTAGCATTAGTGTTAATATGGATGGTATTTTACTATGGTAAAGCTGGAATCTTTGCTGATATAGCATTGTTGTTTAACATTCTACTGATTTTCGGCGTACTGTCTGGATTGGGTGCAGTGTTAACACTTCCTGGTATTGCGGGTATTGTATTAACAATTGGTATGTCGGTGGATGCAAACGTGCTTATTTTTGAAAGGATAAAAGAAGAACTCGCCAAAGGAAAAGGACTTAAAGAAGCAGTAAGGGATGGATTTGGTAATGCATTATCATCTATTTTAGATGCAAATATTACTACAGGCTTAACAGCGATTATCTTATTTATATTCGGAACAGGCCCAATTAAAGGATTTGCAACAACTTTACTTATAGGTATAGCGACCTCTTTATTTACAGCAATTTTTATTACGCGTTTATTGGTTGATTGGTACGTAGGTAGAAAAGGAAACAATAAGTTAGCATTCTCTACACCGATTACTAAAGGTTTGTTTACTAATATGAATATCGATTTCCTAGGGAAGCGTAAAATCGCTTATGTGGTTTCGGGAATCTTGTTAGCAGTAAGTTTATTCTCTTTATCAACCACAGGTTTAGATCAAGGCATCGACTTTGTTGGAGGAAGAGAATTTCAAGTAAGATTTGCTCAAAATGTAAACCCTGAAGAAGTAAAAACAAATTTAGATGCTGCTTTTGGAAGTTCTGAAGTAAAAACTTTAGGAGCACCTAACCAGTTAAAGATTTCTACGAAGTATAAGGTAAATGAAAATAACAATGAAATTGATTCAGAAATTGAAAATATGCTCTTTAGTAGTCTTCAAGAGTTTTTGCCTAATGGTATGACTTATAATCAATTTACAAGTGGTTCAGGAGAAGAAAAGATAGGACGTTTACGTAAAAGTAAAGTAGGGCCAACGATTGCTGATGACATAAAGAAAGCATCATTCTGGGCAATTTTGGGCTCCTTGATAGTCGTATTCTTATATATCTTATTTAGATTTAAGAAATGGCAATTCTCACTTGGTGCCGTTACTGCTGTTTTCCATGATGTTATCATTGTATTAGGTATATTCTCTCTAACATATAAGTTTATGCCTTTTAACATGGAAATCAACCAAGCTTTTATCGCAGCTATTCTAACCGTTATTGGTTACTCACTTAATGATACGGTGGTTGTATTTGATAGAATTCGTGAATTCTTGAATGAGCACACGACTTGGGAGTTTGGTAAAACAGTTAACGCTGCATTGAATAGCACTTTAAGTAGAACATTAAATACATCTTTAACTACTTTAGTCGTATTATTAGCGATATTCATTTTCGGAGGAGAGTCTCTTCGAGGCTTTATGTTCGCATTAATAGTAGGTGTTATAGTAGGTACATACTCATCGGTATTTATTGCAACGCCAACGATGTTTGATACGGTTAGCAAAGGAAAAAAGAAAGATTAAATTGTTATAGAGATAAGAATCTCAAATAAAAAGGGCTGCAAATTTGCAGCCCTTTTTTATTGTAAATACTCTCAGGAAATTTATAGGGGATGATGAGTATTTCGTTTTAATTCTTGTTAATCCATTCATGAGTCATCTTCCAAAGAGAATCTTTATAAAGGTCTCTAAAAAAACCAAAATGTTTAACATCAGGAATATTTAGTTCTTTTGGTATTATATGACGTCTATCAATTTGAGCTTTTGAATATTGATCCGCTAGCCAATCTACCGAAGATTTTGGCGCATAAAAATCTCTTGGAAAGCTTAAAGCAAGAATAGGGCAAGTTATTTTATTAAAGTTAGTATCCTTTATATCAAATTCGCTAAGCATATAGTTTGAGCGATTAGCCCAATATCTCCATTGCATTGCAGCCTGTTTTGGTAAGTTCTCAAATAGTCCCATCTTTTTTGCTGGAAAATATCCAAATAATGAACTAGATATTGGAAGTATGATGTTCCAGTAAGAAAACATTTTAAAGCGGTCGATGCCTTTCCAGTGTTTATAATAACCGCTTTGAGATGCTATTGTAATAATGTTGTCAATAAGTTGGTATTGTTTGTTAAATGCAATTAATTGCCCTCCGAGACTATGAGTTAATAGGGTTAATCTATGATTAGGGTTATTTTCTTTGACATATTTAATAACTGAAGACTGGTCATTTTCTGCCCAAGTTTTTAAATCACACGTATTCTTTTTAAGAGCTTGAGGGCTATTGTTAGATTTTCCAATGCCATAATAATCAAATGTGTAGCATGTATATCCTAAATAAGCAAAATGAGCTGCAATTTTAAAATAATACTTTTGTAAGACTCCAGTAGCTGAAGAAATTACCAAAGTTTTATTGATTTTAGTTTTCGAGGAAAATTTGGTTAGGCTAATTTCATAGCCTAAAGGTGTTTTGAGTAATAATTCTTCAGAAAGAATCATTTTTTTTGATTGTCAGTATATTCCATTCGGTCACCAACTTCTAGAATCCATTTTTCAGCTAAACCAGCATTAACTTCTAATACATATTTAGCAGGAACAATCGATGGTAATTGCTCTTCATTAAAAGGTCTCGCATTTTCTTGAAAACTCACAATTTTCTTCTCGTCATCGAGATAAATAAGGTCAAGTGGAATACGTGTGTTCTTCATGTAAAAGTAACGCTGCCTCACTGTAGGAAATACAAATAGCATACCTTGATTGTCTTTCATCGAATTACGGTACATTAAGCCAGTTTGCACATCATAATCCGTATCTGCTATTTCTATGTCTAATGTAGCAACAATAGAGTCTGTCACTAATTTATGAAGAGTTAAATTACCCTCTTTTTTGAAAGGGACTTCAATAGGCTTAATGTCTTTTTTTTCATTCTTGCAAGATGATAATCCTATCATTGTGGCGAGAGCTATGATATAATATGATTTCATGTGATTTTAATTATGTGTAGTAGTCGTTTTTCTAAATATGAAATATAAACCAATCAAAATGAATGGTACACTCAACAATTGACCAGTGTTCATAAATAACACATAATCTTCTCTACCCGCAACTTGAGGTGCCTTGAGGAATTCTACAAAGAAACGAATGGTCCAAAGTAGCACTAAAAATAATCCGAATAAGAAGCCTGGCTTGTTGCCCTTATCTGTTTTAGTATAAAAAAACCAAAGTATGAAGAACATAATAAGATAACCAAAAGCTTCATATAATTGAGCTGGATGCCTATAAGGAACTGCTTCCAATAATTCAGAGTTGTTAGCAACAGAAGCATATGCTTCTTTCACATTTTTAATGCCTGTTTTTTGAACAATCTCATATTTGTTATACTCTTCTTGTATGAATCTAACGCCCAATGGAAAATCTTGAGGCTTAGTAATCTTTCCAATAATTTCTGAGTTAATAAAATTACCAATCCTGATAAGAACAGCACCCGAAGCAATAGGAATAACAATACGGTCGAGAATCCACATCATGGATTTGTACTTGTATTTCCTGCGATATAAGTACATACCAATAAGAATGCCTATGGTAGCTCCATGACTTGCCAGCCCTTGAAAGCCCGTAAACTGAATGCCATCTTTAAAGCTAAAAGGTAAAAATATGCTAAAGAAGTCTTCTTGAATTAATTCTGCTTGATAAAAAAGGACATGACCCAAACGAGCACCAAGCATCGTAGCAAGAACAGTATAAATAAACAAAGGATCAAGGAATTCAATATTAACTTTTTCCCTCGTAAAAATACGTTTCATAATATACCAACCCAATACAAAAGCAAAAACCCACATGAGGCTATAAAAATGAAGTTTAAAACTACCAAAAAGGTCAATTCCTGTTAACGGATTCCAATCAAATTTAACGGTGTGCATAGGGTATCGAATTTCGATTGTAAATATAACGAATTTGAAATATGAAAATTAGACTGATATGTTATTTCTCAGAGTCTTTTTCTGGAACTGGATCGTAACCACTACCACCCCAAGGCGATGGAACGTTAAGAAAATGTACGGTGTACATTTTTAGTGAACAGGCGAGCTGGCGCGTTGGCCTAGTTGTCATCCTTTTCGGGGACCGGGTCGTAACCAGACTTTCCCCAAGGATGACAACTACCTATCCTCTTGATTGCTAATAAACTACCTTTGAATAGTCCATGTTTTTCTAAAGCTTCTTTTGTGTAATGAGAGCAGGTCGGTTGGAATCTACAAGTTGCTGGTGTATAAGGTGATATGCCATATTGATAAATCTTAATCAGAAACAGAAAAGGAGCTATTAAAAATTTCATCATCACTTAAAAATAGTCCTTTCCTTTGGAAAGGATTTAGGATAGGAGTCTAATTAGTCGAAAAAGTGGTGCCTTCTTTACCGTCTTTTAATTGAATACCAGCTTCTAATAACTGATCTCTTATTTTGTCTGACAAAGCAAAATCTTTATTAGCTCTTGCTTCCTCACGCATTTTAATGAGTAATTCAACAGCACCTTCCAATTGCTCAGAATTATCCTTTGCCTTAGAAGGATTAACTAGTCCTAGTATGTCAAATGCAAACGTATGAACAGTACTAATAAGTGTTTGTTTGTCAGATTCAGTTATGGTACCTTGACCTTCTTTTACTTGATTAATAAACTTAACAGCTTCAAATAAATTGGCAATAACAACAGGTGTGTTGAAATCGTCATTCATAGCATCATAGCATGATTGCTTCCATGCTTCAATATCAAAAGTCGAGCTGTTAGATGTTTTTAAACTATCCAACATATCAATAGCATCCATCAATCTGAAAAACCCTTTTTCGCTAGCTAATAAACCATCATTGGTGAAATCTAAAACGCTTCTATAGTTAGCTTGTAGCATGAAAAACCTGGCAACGCTTGGTAGATATGCTTTGGTAATATGTGGGTTATCTCCGCTAAATATTTCATTAGGTAAAATAAAATTGCCAGTAGACTTTGCCATTTTCTTACCGTTCATAATAAGCATGTTAGCGTGCATCCATGTATTTACAGGTGTTTGTCCGTTCCATGCTTCGGCTTGAGCAATCTCACATTCGTGATGAGGGAACTTTAAATCCATACCACCTCCATGAATGTCAAAATGCTCTCCAAGATACTTAGTACTCATTGCTGTACACTCCAGATGCCAGCCAGGGAAACCATCGCTCCAAGGTGAAGGCCAACGCATAATATGCTGAGGTTCTGCTTTTTTCCATAGCGCAAAATCTTGAGGATTCTTCTTGTCGCTCTGTCCATCAAGTGCCCTAGTATTATGTATAAGGTCTTCGATATTACGACCACTTAACTTGCCGTAATTGTTGGTTTTATTGTACTTAAGGACATCAAAATAAACAGAACCATTTACCTCATATGCTAAACCTTTATCTATGATTGATTTAATAATTTCAATCTGTTCAATAATATGGCCTGTTGCTGTGGGTTCAATACTAGGCGGAAGAAAATTGAAAGCATTTAATATGTTATGAAAATCAACGGTATAGCGTTGTACTACTTCCATCGGTTCTATTTCTTCCAGCCTTGCTTTTTTTGCTATGCGATCTTCACCTTCGTCTGCATCATTCTCTAAATGACCTGCGTCAGTTATATTTCTTACATACCTAACTTTATAACCAAGATGTTTAAAATACCTGAAAATCATATCGAAAGACATGAATGTTCTCACATTTCCTAAATGCACATTACTGTACACTGTTGGTCCACAAACATACATTCCAACATAGCCACGGTTTATTGGTTGGAAGACTTCTTTTTTACCTGTAAGAGAATTGTATATTTTTATTTCTTGATTTTCGTAGAGCTGCATACTAAAAATTAGTGTCTAAGGTAATATAGTCCAAGAATTCTTGGCGTGTTTGCTTGTCTTTAAATTTGCCTCCAAATTCTGAAGTAACAGTACTGCTTTCAATATCGCGAATACCTCGTGAATTAACACATAAATGTTTCGCATCTATAACACAGGCAACATCTTTAGTATCTAATACTTTTTGAAGTTCTTCAACAATTTGAATAGTCAGGCGCTCTTGTACTTGTGGTCTTTTAGCAAAATAATCCACAATACGGTTCATTTTGGATAAACCTACAACAGTTCCGTTAGATATGTAAGCTACATGTGCTCTGCCAACTATTGGTAGAAGATGGTGTTCGCAAGTAGAATAAAGCGTTATGTTTTTTTCTACAAGCATTTCTCCATACTTGTACTTATTATCGAAAGTCGAAGCGGATGGTTTATTTTCAGGGTCTAATCCACCAAAAATTTCATTAACAAACATTTTAGCTACACGATTGGGTGTGCCTTTAAGACTATCGTCTGTAAGATCAAGCCCTAAAGTTTCTAGTATGTGACGTACGTCATCTTTTATGATGTCTACCTTTTCTTCTTTAGATAGTTTGAAAGCATCTTTTCTTAAAGGTGTTTCTGTAGAAGCACTAAAATGATTGTCTCCAACGGATTCGAAATCTTCAATATGTCCATCTAACTTCATAGCGATTTTAATTTAGGCCCACAATACTCTGTGGTAATGGTTTGCAAAGATAAGAATTTACGCTGTTTGCATAACACCTTAACAAATAATTAATCGAGGTAGGGTTTTAGGCTAATTAACTGTTATATAATCAAAGAATTTATTCGTTAGTTTCTATTAATATATCAACAATTATAATCTAAAACTCATTTGGATTAGTGCTTATTGGTTGTTATTCCTTGCAAATGATGAATTCGTCGAGAATTAACAGCTAAATACTTAATATTTTCTTAATTTTCTCGTTTAATAGGTGATAATTAATTAATTGGTTAAATTGAAAATGAAAAACTACCTAATTATAGTCTTATTTTGTTTAATGTGCATCAGCACAGCCTTGTCTCAAGAAAAAACTTCTCAAGACGTAGTAGATGACTATTTAAAGGAGCTGAAGCTGGACAGGAAACAAAAAAAGCAATTTGCAACGGTCATTAAAAAATATGCACCTCAATTAAGTGTTAAAAAATTGAGCGTAAGAGATTACAATGCTCTAATGAAAGAAGAAACTCTAGAGATTTATGGGATTTTAAGTCCTGAACAATTTTCTGAGTACAAAAAATTAAAAAAATCCATTGAGCCTAATAAAAAATATAGATTTGAAAACAATTAATACTAGATCAAAATACATAAGTTATATAGTTGCGTTTTTGTTTAGCTCAATCATCTATGGACAAGGTGCTACTTGTGCGGAAGCTGATCCTTTTTGTGCTGGTGGTGCAAGTTTGGTATTTGAGAACACATCAGACGGTTCTACAGCAGAAGTTGGACCAGATTATGGATGTTTAGGGTCCGAACCTAATCCAGCTTGGTATTATCTTCAAATTAGTCAAGATGGAAATTTAGATATATCAATCTCGCAAAATACAATGGCTGATGGTTCAGGAGCTGGATTGGATGTTGATTTCATATGTTATGGCCCTTTTGCTACGAACTCTAATTGTGGAGCGACCAATTTAACAGCATTAAATACTGTAGCTTGTAGTTATTCTGCGGCACCAGTTGAGAATTTTACCATTCCTAATGCTATGGCTGGAGAGGTCTATATCCTTCTTATTACAAATTTTCAAGGATCTGCTGGTTTTATTCAAGTCGAGCAGACCAATTCTGGAGGTGCTGGCGCTGGAGGTACAGATTGTTCAATTGTAAATACTGCAGATCAATATTGTGATGGAGAGGTTGTATCGTTAGATGCAACAAATGGAGCCGCAACAATTTACGAATGGGATCGTGATGGAGTACCTTTGGCTGAGACTGGCCCCATACTTAATGGCGTTGTGGCTCCAAGTGCTGTGTATACAGTTAATAAATATAGTTCCCCTGGCGTACCGATTGAAACTGAAGTTTTTAATATCGTATTTAATGCAGTACCTGTTGCTAACCCGGTTTTAGACTATATTCTTTGTGACGATACAACAGCAGATGGTATGACTGTATTCGACTTGACTACAAAAGATATAGAAGTCACAGGGGCCCAGACAGGTATGACAGTTACCTATCATACAGACCCAATGGATGCCACAATGGATATGAATCCGTTGCCAACTAATTATACCAATGTTAATGGAAATCCTGAACTTATATATGTTAGAATTGAAAACAGTAATAATGAAGATTGTTTTGCTACCACAAGTTTCAATTTACAAGTAGATGAGCTTCCCACGGCAGCTACGGCTGCAGATATGATTGTGTGTGATGATGTTAGTAATGATGGTGTGGAGATATTCGATTTAACATCTCAACAAGCGGTAATCGCAGGTGCACCTTTACCTGCAAATAGAACTGTCTCATATCACGAAACGCAAGCAGATGCCAATACAGGGATGAATCCCATAGTAACACCTGGTGCTTTTCCTAATGTAGGTAGTCCGGATCCTATATTTGTAAGAGTTGAGAATGACCTCAATCCTACTTGTTTTGCAACATCTACATTCGATTTGATTGTCAACGTTCTGCCAATAGCAGCAACCGCTCCGCCTATGATAGTTTGTGACGATGCAAGTAACGATGGCATTGAAGTATTTGATTTAACATCTCAAGAAGCAGTGATAGCGGGAGCTCCTTTGCCTCCAAATACGATGATTACATATCACGAAACACAGGCTGATGCAGATAATAATGTGGGTGCTATTGCGACTCCAACCGCATTTACTAATGTTGGTAGTCCTGACCCGATATTTGTGAGAGTAGAAAATACGCTTAATCCAACATGTTATACTACGTCAACATTTAATTTACAAGTGGATGTACTTCCAATCGTTGCTACAGCGCCACCCATGATTGTATGCGATGATTTGAGTAATGATGGCGTTGAGATATTCGATTTAACATCGCAAGAAGCTACAATTGCTGGAGCGCCTTTGCCTCCAAATACCACAGTAACTTATCATGAAACTCAAGCAGACGCTGATAATGGAGTAGGGGCTATTGTAACTCCAACCACTTTTTCTAATGTAGGAAGCCCAGACCCGATATTTGTGAGATTAGAGAACGACCTCAATACAAACTGTTATGCAGTGTCCACTTTTGACCTTATAGTAAATCCAGTGCCAATGGTAGTAGCTCCAACACCTATAAGACTTTGTGATGATGAAACTGCTGATGGATTCACGATGTTCGACTTAACAATCAGAAATGCTGAAATTACAGGCGGCAACGCAAATTATACGGTTGAATATTACGAGACCCTTGCCGATGCTCTAGCAGGTACAGGTGCCATTGCGGATCCAACAATGTACACTAATACATCTGTGGGCGGACTCCCGCAAACAATTTATATAAGAGTGACAGACACTTCTACAGCCTCAAATTGTTTTATAACAAATATTACTCTAGAGATAGAAGTGTTTGAAAACCCTACACCAGAAAGTAATATTACTCCTTATCCTTTATGTGACGATAATGGTGGAAATGATGGTATGGAAATATTTGATTTAACTACAAAAAATCCTGAAATATTTAACGGTCAACCCTATACTGCAACGTATCACAATAGTGAAAATGATGCGGAAAATAATCTAGCTCCAATAGCAACACCGACCGCATATCAGAACACTACCAGTCCTGAAACAATTTATGTAAGAGTAGAGAATGCTGATGGATGCCATGATGTAGTGAATTTTGATTTGATAGTTAATCCACTTCCTGATGTAATTGGAGTGCCTGATTTAATTGGATGCGAATTGAATACCGATGGTTTTTTCGACTTTGATTTAGAAAGCAAAACAGATGAATTGCTCAATGGGCAGTCACCCGCCATATTTACAGTTACATATCATGAAACCCAATTAGAAGCGGACAATAATACTGCCCCACTTACTAGCCCTTACACGAATACCGTAATAGACAGACAAGAGATTTTTGTTAGCATAACAAATACAACAACATCATGTGCTATAAGTACAATTTCCTTTTTTATAGAGGTAAGAAATCAACCAACAGCTACGCAACCTGCTAATGACTTTGTAATCTGTGATTATCTAGGCGATAATGATGGATTTGGAGAATTTGATCTATCAACTCAAGATGTTGAAATATTAAACGGGCAGTTGCCAGCAGATTATACAGTGACATATTATGATAATCAAATGGATGCTATGGATGGTGTCAACCAATTACCGAATTTGTATCCAAATGAAAGTAATCCGCAAACTATCTATGCAAGAGTAGAGAATAATCTTGGTTTCTGTTATGAGCTTACTGAAGTAATCTTGAGAGTAGAACTACTTCCTGAAATTAATTTAGAAGATAATTACATATTATGTTTAGATGCTAGTGGTGCTGTTATAGCCACAGCTGATTCTCCACCAGTTATTGATACTGGTCTTTCTGACGCCGACCATGATTTCGAATGGAGTTACGAAGGGACTGTCTTAGCTGGTGAGACAATGTCAACCTTAACAGCAACTCAAACAGGAAATTATAGTGTTACTGCTACAGAAACAGTTACAGGTTTAGGATGTATGGCTACAGCAACAACGGTTGTTAATCCTAGTTCGCCTCCAGCTGTTGTAGCTGAAGTAATTTCTGATGCTTTTTCAGATAATCATATGATTGAAGTAACAGCAACTGGGACAGGCGTATATGAATTTAGTCTCGACGGTGGTCCATGGGTGTTGGGAACCGATAATGGTGATGGGACTTATACCTACGTTTTCAATAATGTTAATCCACCTGGAGAGCATACTGTAACGGCTAGAGATGTAAACAGCTGTGGAGAAGATAGTGATACAGTCATCATTATGGATTATCCATTGTTTTTAACTCCCAATGGAGACGGCTTTAACGATACTTGGAATATCGTAAATATACAAACGCAACCTAATGCCAAGATATATATATATGATAGGTACGGAAAGCTGTTAAAACAATTAAATCCTACTGGTACAGGCTGGGACGGAACTTTTAATGGTGAAGCACTTCCATCAAGTGATTATTGGTTTACAGTAAATTATACTGAGCCTAGAGATGGTGTTCAGAAACTATTTAAATCGCATTTTACATTAAAGCGATAACCTAAACGATATTAAATAAAAAGCTCAGATGGTTTAACCATCTGGGCTTTTTTATGAGTATGTTCTTGTTATAATCTAAATCCTAGAGATAACATGATGTTAGTATTTTGAGCATCAATAGTAGCAGCATCAGTAAATCCTGCATCAAAGAATTGATAATCAGTACTACGCTGGCTTTGATCAAAAGATAAGTCTAGTTTGGTATTACCAAAATTATATCCCAGCCCCAAAGAGTAACCAGTTAAGTCTCCTACAATACTTGTGTCGTTGTAAGGACTTTCTTCAAAACGGTAACCACCTCTAAAACTAAATTGTTTATGTCTATATTCACCACCAATTTTATAGGTATTAGCAGCTTTTAAATTATTGCTGATAAAATCATTTTGGGTTGAGAAAAAGCCATCAGATTCAGGCTTAAACCTAGTATTACTGTAATCCTTTCTTGAGTAATCAAAACTTATTAGACCTTTCTTATCAAACAGAAGCGCAGCACTACCAGTTATTTTTCCTGGAGTTTGTAGTCTGTAGTCTGGAAATACATTCACTATTCGTGGGTCTACTTCAGTTCTTATAGGGTCACCTCCATTATCTCTAATGGTAGCAATATATTGGGTCGTTTCTTCAGTGATATTTAACCAAGTTGGAGAATTATAAGTTAAACCAACACGAACTTGTTCGCTTAATTTAGCAATACCACCTAACTGGAAAGAAAATCCTGAACCAGTAGTGGATAAGTTGTTCTCAAAACCTATCTCATTTACAACAGATCCCGCATTAGAGTTTCCTTCAAAAAAGTAAGTAGACCTGTCATAATTTATAATATGTGAATTCAAGTTCAAACCTAAATAGAGATTATCTTGATACTGCGTTGCTAAATTGAAACTGAATTTTCCATTGTAACCAGTAGCAATATAATCGTATTCTTGGTCAAAGGTGCCTGGAGCGACGTTGGATGTATAAACGGTATTATCATCGGTATCGCTATCAGGCTCAAGAATAAA
>CALDUJ010000044.1 GCA_937923735.1 uncultured Flavobacteriaceae bacterium
ATATTTCTTTTCGAGAATAATATCTTTTACTTGAGTAATTGGATCTATTTTTTTGTATTCCTCAACTTCATCTTTTGTTCTGTAATGCTGCGCATCACTCATTGAGTGACCTCTGTATCGATAAGTCTTCAACTCTAAAAATGTTGGGCCACCACCTTTTCTTGCTCTTTGAATTGCCTCGTCAAAAGCTTCAGCAACTTTTACAGGATTCATACCATCAACAGGACCACAAGGCATTTCATAGCCCAATCCTAATTTCCATATATCAGTGTGGTTTGCAGTACGCTCCACAGAGGTTCCCATTGCGTATCCGTTGTTCTCACAAACAAATACTACTGGAAGATTCCATAGCATCGCTAAGTTAAACGTTTCATGCAACGAGCCTTGTCTTGCAGCACCATCCCCGAAACAACATAAAGTTACGGCATCGCTACCGTGATATTTATCTCCAAAAGCCATTCCAGCTCCTAGTGGAATTTGACCACCTACAATACCATGTCCCCCATAAAAACGATGCTCTTTAGAGAATATGTGCATAGAACCACCCATTCCATGAGATGTACCTGTTGCTTTTCCATAAAGCTCTGCCATAACACGTTTAGGATCAACTCCCATACCAATTGGTTGCACATGGTTACGATAAGCTGTAATCATTTTATCCTTCGTCAAATCCATTGCATGTAATGCACCTGCCAATACAGCTTCCTGACCATTATATAAGTGAAGAAAACCTCTTACTTTTTGTTGAATATATACAGCTGCAAGTTTGTCTTCGAACTTTCTCCAGAACAACATATCTTCATACCATTTAAGGTATGTTTCTTTAGTGACTTTTTTCAATCTATTAGTTTTTTATAAAACGAATAACAAATGTAATACAATAGAGATTAATGAAAAAATATAGAATACTAATTTGAGTGATCTATTATTTAAGAAATGACCTATCAAAAATAAGTGGTAACAAATCTGATAAAGAGTTTGATTTAACTACTTTACCAGTCTCTCCCATAAAATAGATCTCAATAGGAGCGTTTTGTTTTACTTCGTACTCAGCAATTGCTTGTCTGCATGCACCGCAAGGAGGAATTGGCACCATAGTTTGAGATTGTGCAGAGCCTGCTATTAAAGCCATCCTGATAATTTTGCTATCTGGGTATTGAGCTCCAGCATAATAAATGACGGTTCGTTCAGCACATAATCCTGAAGGATAAGAAGCGTTTTCTTGATTATTTCCAGTAATTACTTCTCCATTTTCTAACAATAATGCTGCTCCTACTAAGAATTTAGAATAAGGTGCATAGGCTTTAATTCTCGCTTTTTGAGCTTGAGCCATAAGCGATTGAACATCTTCAGGCAGCTCATTAATATCGTCGTAAACGTAAAGCGTAGATTCTAGCTTAATTTCTTTCATCTGTTAAAATTTCATTGTTTTTATCTGTCAGATGTAATTCGCCATCAAACATTTCGGTTGGCATAAAAAATTATTATGACTCATTTCATAATTATATTTCTACTTTAAATTTAGAAAACTCCTGTAAACAAAAAAACTATTGTTTACGAAACAATAGTTTTTTAAATTTAACTTTACTTATTAATGGCTCTAGTATTCAGTATACTCACCATCTCCGAAATTGAAAGTCAATGTAAACCTTAACGTATTCTCTAATGGACTTTGCACTTTAGAAGCTGAAAACAAATAAGATAAATCGATATCTATTGCAGAGTATTTAAATCCTGCACCTAAAGCAAAAAACTTACGCGCTCCTTTATCGTCTGCCTCATTAAAGAAACCAGTTCTTAAAGCAAAGGAATCTTGATAATTATATTCTGCCCCAAGAGCCCAAGTAAACTCTCTAAGCTCCTCACTAAATCCTCCTGGTGCATCACCAAAAGATTGAAAAACGCCTGAAATAAAACTTATGTCATCGTCTTTTCCTTCTACAATTATTGTTGGCTCATCTGTATCCTGAGTTTCATCTCCATCTGTATCAACATAACCTCTAATTGGAGGTGTTGGCACTAATAGTTTTGCAAATTCCGCAGTAACTCCGAGTTTATTATACTCATCAAATATAAAATCAAAGCCACCTCCTAATCTTAGAGTAGTCGGTAAGAAATTTTCTCTGCCTGCATCGTCGTATTTAATTTTTGGCCCCAAATTCTGAATCGCCCAACCAGCTCTCCATCGGCCATTAAAATCATTAAGTGCTATTTCTTCAGTTTGATAATAACCAGCAATATCAACTGCAAAACTACCAGCAGCTTTTGCACTTTCATCTACTGCCTGAATTTTAAGGTCTGAACGCAAATAACGCATAGCAACTGCCATAGAGTACTGGTCACTTAAACGTAAAGAGTAAGAAACATCAAAAGTTAGTTCGTTAGGCTTTTCTATCAACGCTTCTGAAAATTCATCTTGCACTATCTCAATCTCCCCTAAAGAAAAATACTTGAAACTTACTGCAAAAGCACTCTTTTCATCAATCCTATTAAAATAGGTCACATTACCTAGGAATATGTCATTTACTAATTTACTAAGATATGGTGTGTAACTTACACCAATACCAGATTTAGCTTCTGAAAAAGCATATTTTGATGGGTTCCACTGTTGTGAGTAACCATCAACAGAAGTTGCCACACCCATATCTCCCATACCTGCAGCTCTAGCATCCGATGCTATTAATAAAAATGGTACGCCTGTAGTTATAACTGATGTTTGATTATCAAATACTATAGTCTCTCCTTGCGCCTTAACTTGAAACGTAAAAACCAAGGCGATGATTATTAAAATTGAATTTTTCATTGGGTAAATTTATTTAACAAATATATATTTTTATTAGAGGATGACAAGTTTCTCATACTTTTCAACCGTTTTATTCAACAGATTTGACCTTACAGTTAATTTATAAACATAGACTCCTTTTCCAATCTTATCACCAAAATCGTCACGTCCATCCCATACTAGGTTTCTTGAAAGTGAACTCGTTGTTTTGGCTCCTGCATTGGTTTGACCATTAATGGTTTTTACCAATTTACCAGAAACTGTGAATATCTGTACCGAAACGTCTAAAGCATCCGAACTATTGTGATTGAACCAAAATTCTGTGTAACTAATAAATGGATTTGGGTAGTTCAATACATTATTAATAACGAGTTCTTGGTCTTTATCGTGTACTATGAACTGAATTTCTTGAGTAGATGAGTTATTATAAACATCCCATGCCTTTAATGTAAGGGTGTGTAATCCAGGTTCTAAATCCCTGAATGCATAAGACACCGTTCCCCTTTGATATACATCTAATTCTGTTTCATAATAATCATTCAGTACAAACGGATTTGTTTCGTCTCCATCTATTATTGCCACAATATCATGACCAATTCCACTAGCGGTGTTTATACCATTTTCATCTTCTAGCTTTGCTAATAAGGTCGGCGACTCATTTGTAATTCCGCCTGAAACAAAATTTTCATCATTCATGAATAACTGAATTGTCGGGCCTACATTATCCTCTGGAGCATTCTCGTTAATTCCTCCAACCATTATTTCTGTACTGGCACCAGTTTGGTCTCCAAGAGGGTTTTCAGTTTTTGCATAAAAACTAATTTTTCCATTATCTACTGGGATACCAATATCTCTTGGGACAACAAATTCGAATGAAAAAACACCATTCTGTATTGAGGCTTGCCCTCTGAAGATGACTTCCCCCAATGTAACATAATCTAATACAATAATAGGCCCTGTACCATTCTGGTTCTGTCTTGTCCCATCATTTGCCAATGTCTGTCTATCTATATTTTTATCAAATATAGTAGCAGATAGAATACCATTATAATCATCAATTAAATTATTGGAAGTATCAAGAACTTCTCCTTCTATTTTTATTTTACTTAAAGCCTTAAGAGTATCTGTTGCTTGTCCTATTGGCACATCATTAATTTTAGACAAACGAATATTAGGTTTAGGGAATGCTAATTTCATAGCTGGATCTCCAATAAAAAACACCAATCTTTTCTGACTCACGTTTACTATGTCGGGATCTGTTTTTGTTAATCTCAAGGCTTCAGCCATAGTTGGATACTCATCGGAACCGTAAGAAAATAGATACTGACCAAGTTGATCGTTAAATGTTACTCCAGTGGTAACAAATACCTGCCTAGTTGTAGTTATTAAAGCAATGGCTCCTCCTCTTGTATTCCAATACGTATATTCGCCAGCTGATGGTCTTTGAGGATTATCAAACTTTGTATACTCACATGTTATAGTAACAAAACAGGGGAACTTACATATGTTTCTTAGATTCTGCCCATCTAGTTGTTCGAAAATCCTTTCAGCAGCTAATCCGTCTTCTCCTCCATGTCCAAA
>CALDUJ010000045.1 GCA_937923735.1 uncultured Flavobacteriaceae bacterium
ATAGGTCCCATTAAAGGAGATATAAGCATTGCACCAATAACTACCGCCGTAGAATTTGCATTGAGTCCAACAGAAGCTACCATGATAGAGCATATTAAAATCCAAGCCGTAGCGCCTTTAAAAGGAATATCTGCCTTTATAGCTTCAATCGTTGCATCACGATCAGTATCTTGTCGAAAGCTAAAAATATCCTTGACAAAGTTCTTTGAGCTTTTGGCAAGCCCTTTAGCATCTTCTTTTACTGCTTCTTTCGACTGCTCGACTGCTTTGCCGACCTCTTTTTCTTCCTTAAAATTAAATTTATTTTCTTCCATGCTTAACCGTAATGTTCTCCAAATTTATCTTTTACGTTTTGCAGTGTTTTCTTGATATTCTGTTCTTTTTCCTTCGGAAAGATAAGCAAAACATCGTCTTTATCCACAATAATATAATCCTTGATGCCATCCACAACCACAATTTTGCCTTTTTTTGATCGTATCATATTACCAGAAGCGTCTTCTGCTAATGTCTGGGCATTTACTACAGCATTTTTATCGTCATCCTTATCTAATTTATCATATAAGCTTCCCCAAGTTCCTAAGTCGTTCCAATCGAAATCAGCTGGCAATACAAATACATTTTTTGATTTTTCCATGATTGCGTAATCCACAGAAATATTTTCTGCTTTACCATAATTATCTCTTATAAAATCATCCTCAAAATCCGTATTGTACACATCAAAGCCCTGTTGGAACAAACTGAATAATTCTGGTTGATTAGATTTAAATGCTTTTATAACACTATCTGCACTCCACATAAAAATTCCAGCGTTCCATAGAAAATTACCTTGTTTTATAAACGATTGAGCCGTTTGATAATCTGGTTTTTCCCTGAATTGATTAACCGACTTAATATCTGAGGTATTTGATTTATTAAATTCGATATAACCATACCCTGTATTAGGAAAAGTTGGTGTTATTCCCAGTGTCATTAATGCATCATTCTCTGAACAAAAATCTAAAGCCTTTTTAACATTATTACTAAACGCCTTTTCATCTTCAATCCAATGATCGCTTGGAGCAACAATCATTACTGCATCTGGATTCTCTTTTTGAATTTTTAAAGATGCATACAAAATACATGGCGCAGTATTTCGCATAGCAGGCTCTAAGACAACCTGTCGCTTGGTAATTCCGGGTATCTGTTCAAAAACCAAATCATTATAACGTTCATTCGTTAAAATGAAAATGTTTTCTTTAGGGATTAAATCACTCAAACGATTAAACGTTTTTTGAATCAGTGTATCTCCAGTGCCTAGCATATCATGGAACTGCTTAGGGAAATCTTGAGTACTTACTGGCCAAAATCTTGAACCTACTCCTCCTGCCATAAGTATGGCATAATAATTTTTATTCATATTAATTCATTAAATCACCTCTACTTCTGCATTTGGATTGAAAAGGTACAGTTTTCCTGACGATATCTCCAAACACTCGTAACGCTTAATACGTTTTTTCCCTTTTTTAAAAACGCGTCCGTTGTAGAGTTTAAATGTTTGACCCAAAGGTATTTCAAAAACTAAGGTTTTATTATTAGGTTCGTCGAATTGCTTTAAAGCTAAGGCCAAATGCGTATCTGTATCGCTGGAAGCTTTTGGGTTTTTGAAATGTTTTGCCAACAAAGGAAGTAGCTCAGAAGGAAATATATTAGGGTTTATAAATGGAAGCATTAAATACTGGAAGGTTCGCTTCCACTCCTTTCCATGAGGTTTAATGAACCTACCATACTTATGATAGGTTTCAAAATGCGCAATCTCGTGGATTAATGTTATTAAAAATCGGTACTGATTGAGATTGGAATTTATTGTTATTTGATGCTTACCATTTGGCAACTTTCTGTAATCACCATGACGGGTTTTACGTTCCTTCTTAATTTTTACTGTAATATTATCGTGTTCTAAAAGTTCGGATATTCTTAAAATTGCAGATTCTGGAATATATTCTTTAAGCTCAGCCAGCATCTTTTAAAGATTATGATTTTACTTTTTCTTGAGTTCCAGTTTTTCGGCGAAATAATCACAGAAATCTTTCATAGTAGCTGTCATCTTCTCATCTTGAGTTGCTCTATTAAAAGTATCGCTCATAGCAACCAAAGTTTGATGAAAAAATTGCTTCATCTCGTCTACTGGCATGTCTTTAGTCCATAGATCTATTCGAAGTGTCTCTTGAGCCTTACTATCCCAAACAGATAGCATTATAGCCTTAGCTTCTTCATTGTTTACGCCTCCATCTTGCGCAGTCCAATGTAACCTTTCTGGAATACGATTTTCATCCAATTCCACATTGAGTTCTATAGTCGATTTATGATTGTTAGTCATTATTTACGAGGTTTGAATTTTGATTCCTTAAAAATAGTTTCAGCATTAGCAACCAACATATTTTTGAAAGAACTGTCTGTTTTTTCCATGTAGGCTCTTACAATTTGCCACCCAATATACTGTCCCAGTCTTCCTGGGGATTCCGAATCCAACTCTAAGTAAAATTTAGAAAACGGAGCTGGATTTATAAACCTTGAGGGTAATTTGGAATCTGTGCTATATAATAATTCGCGATCCACAAAATAACGCCATATTTCACTTTCGTTTTCTTTTGCCCAAGCTAATTGAGCATTAGTATAACCTATTTTTTCCTCATCCGATTTAAAAGGAATTATCTTATCCTTGAAGTAGAGTAACTTTCCATGATAAATCATTTCTTCCAAAAGTGTTTTTTTCTTTGGCAGATAAGCATACCTCTTGGCATACTCTTGAGCTAGGTCAGGAATTATAAGATTACTTTCAAAATTTTGCGATAAGTATTTCTGGATACCCCCATAAAACTCATGGTCAGCTCCTAGGTAGGTATCTAAGGCAATCAACGCTATAGTATCTGTTACTATTATTTTGTTTCTGTAATCAACTTCCGAGGTAACAGTTATTAAGCGAGGCACACCAAATTCAGGAAAATAATACTTAAGATGTTTATAAAATTGTTCTAATTCATTTTCCCACTCATCAAAATCATTGAACTTCTTATTTACCTCTGAGGACAACTCGAGTTGAAGCGTATCTTTCATTCTATTGACCCACAAGGAATCCGGGTACCTATTAGAAAACATAAAAGGAAAATCCTTTTTGAGTTTTGGAAGATCCTCAGCATTAGCTGATGCAAATAGTTGATCAAAACGATCAATTTGGAGTTCCACATCCACTGCTACGATTTCATTTTTCACTTTACTTTCTTCATTACAAGAAACCACAGAAAACAAAATAAATATTAGTGGTAATAGTTTTATTGATTTTAGCATTTGACTTTTAAAAACGCTTATCATTTTCATTAATTATACGATTGACTTACTTTTGCAAGCAAAGGTACTATTCTTTAAGTAAAATACGTCCACTAAAATGAAAACAGAAAAGGTTACAGAACACATCGTAAATTGGTTAAAGGATTATGCTACAAATGCTGGAGTTAATGGCTTTGTTGTTGGTGTTTCTGGCGGTATAGATTCTGCTGTTACTTCTACTTTATGTGCTAAAACAGGGTTAAAAGTACTATGTATTGAAATGCCTATCCATCAAGCTCAAAGTCATGTTACAAGGGCTCAAGAACACATAGCACAACTAAAAAGTCGTTTTAATAATGTTACAGATACTCGCGTAGATCTGACACCTGTTTTTGAAGAATTTAAAACAGAAGTCTCTTTAGACGGTGAGCAAGCTACAGTTGATATGGCCTTAGCCAACACGCGAGCACGTTTGCGCATGACAACTCTATACTACCATGCTGGATTACTAGGGTTATTGGTTGCGGGCACTGGAAATAAAGTTGAAGATTTTGGTGTTGGTTTTTACACAAAATATGGTGATGGCGGTGTAGATCTTAGTCCTATTGCAGATTTATTGAAATCTGAAGTCTATAAAATTGGTGAATTCGTTAAAGTTCCTGACTCCATAATGAATGCTGCACCAAGTGACGGTCTTTTTGGAGACGCACGTAGCGACGAAGACCAAATAGGTGCTAATTATGATGAATTAGAATGGGCCATGCAAATGAACGATGAAGGAAAAACAATTGAAGATTTTTCTGGTCGTCAAAAAGAAGTTTTTAAAATCTTTAAGCGCTATAATTCAGCCAATAAGCATAAGATGATTCCAATTCCTATTTGCGAAATTCCCAATGAACTACGGTAAAACCGTAAAATATTCCTAAAAAACAGTCTGTATTCCAACATATTTTATTAATTTTATTTCTTGAATCCCCTTTCAGAGTTTGATTGTAATTGAACCACAAGTTCAAGTTTAACAATAAATAATCGATAGAGTTATGATTAAGGTATTGGTCGTGGACCATCATCCTATAGTCAGGAAAGGGATTGTAAAACTTTTTGAATCTTCACCTGAAATAGATGTTGTTGGCGAGGCCGACAACGGAAAAGAACTTTTTAATTTCATTAACAGTTATGCTGTTGATGTTGTCATTAGCGAAATAGATTTGCCTCAATTAAACGGAATTACTGCGCTAAGATCTCTTAAAAAAGAGCATCATGACATCAAGGTTATAATCTTTAGTTCGCATCCAGAAGAGATATATGCAGTAAGCACTATTAAAGCCGGTGCTGCTGGATATTTACACAAAACTGCAGGGACAGACGTCTTGAGAGAAGCTATCTTAAAAGTATATAGAGGTGGCATCTATATTAGCAATAATTTGGCGCAACGTTTAGCTTTTGATGAAAACGGCAGCAAATCTAGTAAGCTATATAAAAAGCTTTCAACAAGAGAAGTCGAGGTTTTAAGATTGCTTTCTTCTGGTAAAAAAAACAAGGAAATTGCTATTGAGCTTGAAATCAATGAGAAAACAGTGAGTACCTATAAGGCCAGATTACTTAAGAAGCTAAATGTGACAAACCTTGTTGATTTAATTAATCAAGCAAGGCATTTGGAACTTGGTTAACTAAAGTACCCTATTAAGTTTTCGTGATAATAACATCTTTAAGTTGGAGTAATTCATTACTTCATCCAAAACTGTTTTGTTTACATCATTGAGTTTTTCCAAAGTATCTTTTTTGAACTCACTTACTTTTTGCTCAATAAGAAAGCACCTTAGACTTAGTATAGTTTCACTAACTAATTGCGCAATGGTTTTATTTTTTTCTTTAGGGAAGATATTCATCCTGTTCCAATCATGCAATTGATAACGTTCGTCATCCATTAACATAGAAGTGACCTTACTAGCCATCTCAGGTTCAACTTTATTTACAAAGCTCTCTAGCACAAAATCTGGGTTTTGATTCAGTGTATCAATTAATGAATAATATAAGGTTTTAAACTCCTCATTGGTAAACTCCATCTCATCATCTTGAAGATCTAAATAGATTTTTTCGAAAACCTTTGCTTGATGAATAACAGGTTCTAAGATAAGCTGTCCTTCTTCATTTTCTTTTAGAACTAAATCTTCAAAATCTTCAGTTTTATTGCCATAAAGCAACAAGATTTGAATAATACTTCGCTCCAATTCATATTGTATATCGACCTTTTTCTTTGGTTCTTGCTTAATAACTTCGAACGCTTTCTGCTCTTGTTTGTAAGCCTTATTTGCTTCTTGTAGGTCTTTCTTACCAATCTGAGCCAATGTACTAAACAAAACAGATTCGCTAATATCCATAATCTTAGCACATTCTTTTATATAGATTTCTTTCTTAATCCTATCTGGAATCTTAGAAATACTCACCACCATATCCCGAATTAAATCTGCTTTTTTGATTGGGTCGCTCTTTGCCTCATCCATTAGCAAGGAGGCTTTAAAAGCAATGAAATCCTTGGCGTTTTGCTCTAAGTAAACAGTTAATTCTTCAAGTGTATTTTGCTTTGCAAAACTATCTGGGTCTTCGCCATCGGGGAATGTACAAACCCTCACATTCATACCTTGCTCTAAAATTAAATCGATACCCCGAATTGATGCTCTCATTCCTGCCGCGTCACCATCAAATAGCACTGTAATATTTGGTGTTAACCTGTTAATTAACCTTATCTGCTCTGGTGTTAGCGCTGTACCAGAAGATGCGACAACATTCTTAATTCCTGTTTGATAAAACTGAATAACATCTGTATAACCTTCAACTAAATAGCAATTATTCTCCTTAGCAATACTCTTCTTGGCATGATAAATACCATAAAGCACTTTACTCTTATGATAAATATCGCTTTCAGGTGAATTTACATATTTAGCAGCCTTTTTGTCGTTGGCTAAAATCCTTCCCCCAAAGCCCAAAACACGCCCACTCATACTGTGGATTGGGAACATTACGCGCCCCTTAAAACGATCAAAACGTTTATCTTCCTTAACGATAGTAAGACCCGTTTTTTGTAAGTAGTCAAGTTTATAACCTTGCTTTAGCGCCTCCTCAGTAAAGGCTTGCCATTCGTCCAAAGAGTATCCTAAACCAAATTCCTTTATGGTCTCTGGCGTAAAACCCCGTTCCTTAAAATAACTAAGACCGATGGCTTGTCCTTGGTCTGTTTCATTCATTATTTTTTGAAAATATGTGCTAGCATATTCGCTAACCAGATACATACTCTCTCTTTCGTTCGCTAATTCTTTTTGCTCGTCTGTTTGCTCCGTTTCTTCAATCTCAATATTGTATTTCTTGGCGAGGTACTTAATGGCTTCAGGATAACTAAAATGCTCATGCTCCATCAAAAATGTGACGGCGTTACCACCTTTTCCGCTGGAAAAATCCTTCCAAATTTGCTTCACTGGAGACACCATAAAACTTGGCGAACGTTCATCGCTAAATGGGCTTAATCCTTTGTAGTTACTACCCGCTTTTTTTAATTGTACAAAATCGCCAATAACCTCCTCAACACGAGCGGTTTCAAATACTTGGTCTATGGTGGTTCTTGAAATCAAGTCAGCGAATAATTTTAAATAACAAATTTAGTTGAATTAAACGAATCGTTAAAGTACTGATTCTTTTATAGTTTACCATACAACCAACCTTTGACTTTCCCAAAAAATAGTCAAACTTGATTTGCATCCGATATAGACAACCTGTGCTGAACTTGCTTCAGTTTTTTAAACGTATATATTAAGCGTTAAAGAAACCAATAGAAAAGAGCCCCTTATTAGAAGCTCTTTTTTTTTACAAGTGTCTTTCTTTCTTAATCCATATCAAACCTGACACCCAAAGAAATATTATTTTGTTCGACCACTTGGTCTTTAAATATTGGAGATAAATCGTATTTGGCATATAATGCTATCTCATCAAAAGCCACATAGACACTTAAACCGTACACTAAGTTGCTGGTGTTAAAATCGCGTTTAATTTTGTCTTTAACACGCTCGCCATCTTCAGTATATTTGAGTTTTTGACGTGTACCAATATTAAATCCTGCGTAGCCTCCGATACCCATTTTAAATTGGTTGTTTGTGGAATATCTGAAATACGTTTTCTTTTCTATTTTTTTGGATGGACCAAACTCAAGATGTAAAGGAAACACCAGGTTTGTAATAGTGAGCTTAGACTTCTTAAGGTCTACTGGAAATTCTTCTAAAGAGGTCATATCGCCATCCTCGACAAAATACATATTGTCGGTTGGTTTTAAGCCGTTAATCATAAATGAATAACCGTACTTTAACCTTAAGGCATTAGAGTTTTTAAACACTCGTGTTTTCCATGCCCAACCAATTTCAA
>CALDUJ010000046.1 GCA_937923735.1 uncultured Flavobacteriaceae bacterium
CATCGTGCCAAAAACTAAAAAGTAGTTTAAACTCCATCAACAAAAAACTCCCCTTGTGCTAGCAAGAGGAGTAAAAAGGGAACATCCTGAGGGATTCGCTTTGAGGCAAACTATCGACAGGACGTTCCTATGAAAAATTCATTTAATCATCATCATAATCGAAATCATCGTCATGACGCTGACTATGTTTATAACGTTTATTAAGCTTCTTTCGTTTAAATTTTTTCTGTTTTCCATCTTTACGGAAATGATAGAAATCATCATTACGGTTTCCATACCAGTCCAGTCCACGACCATTATCAAAATGATCCATAGAACATCCTGTGATTCCGCAGAAGCCACATCCATCATTATGATGGTTAACATGCCCTCTCATGTTGATTAATCGACCATGCCTTCCATAAATTAGTCTAAGGCCACCAACTTGAGTAAGTCTTCCTCTGTTGTATCGCATATAAACAGAACCAATACGTTTTACTCTTCCGTTCCAGTCATAATTAACAAAGACGTTACCAATTCTTCTCACGTTCCCCCATCTATCATGAATCACTCTCACACCTCTGTTTCTGTTATATCTAGAAGATGTGTAATTCACTCTTGTACCTGGGACACTAAAAGTCCTGTTTATGGTTCCTCTTCGGTTACGATTACCTCTGTAGTAGTAATCGTCGTTAGACCAATTACCATAATTGGTATTAAAGTCGAAACTTCCATCAGGGAAGATCAAGAATTCCACACCACGCTCCACGAACAAAATAGGTTGCGTATAACGATAGCGTTTTGTAATTGTTAAATCTTCACCTTGCTTGTCAAGACTCATCGCCTTGGTTTCAGAAACGATTTCTGAAGCTGTTGCAGATGTTAATCCAATTAACATCGCTGCAAATAATAGTTGTAATTTTTTCATCACTATTAGGTTTTAGATTATGCCTACTCATTTAGCTTTTCGGCTTACGCTATTTGTTTTTCGAGTTTCAATTAGCGTGCCATTAATTTTAAATAGCTGATTATCAAATATTTAATAACAAAATGAATAATGCTTTCTTTTTGTATTTTTAACATAAGTATCATTAGCTTATGAGTAAACCAACTGAAACTTGCAAGAATTGCGAGAAAGATTTTGAGGAAGGATTCGAGTTTTGTCCGTATTGTGGACAGAAGGCAAAAGACGAACTTACAATAGGTGTGCTTTTTTATAATACTATTGCAAATTACTTTTCTTTTGATGCTCGCTTTTTAAAGAGCTTTTTTCCTTTAATGTTTCGACCTGGTTATTTGGCAAAACGCTTTATTGAAGGTAAAAGATTATTGTATTTACACCCTGCTCAACTATACTTATTTATATCTGTTGTATTCTTTTTTCTTTTTTCATTTAACGCCAGAAAACAAGTTCAAAGCTTAGATGAAAATTTAGCCAAAACCTTAATTAAGGCAGAAGATACCATTAAGGATCAGCGTGTATTAGACTCTATAAAACTAGCCAAAGCCGAAAGAAAAAAAGTTGAAGACTCAATAGCTCGTACCATAGCTAAAAAAACCATGATGGAAACTAGCAAGTTTACTGGTATGACGGAAACCCAAATAGATTCCATAATTAACAGTGATAAATTTAAATCCTCAGTTAATAGCGATGGAATGAATTTTAATTTGGATGATTTTGGAGAAGAGGTAGATTCACTTATTGCCATTGATGCACCTGATGCTGAGATTTATAAAAAAATGGGATTGAAGGATGATGCTGGCTATATAAAGAAAAAATTATATGCTCAGGCTCTAAAATTTTATAAATCTAGGAAAGGAGGTAGCATTTTGCAGGCGTTTTACGATACTATACCGATAGCCATGTTTTTCTTATTACCGATTTTTGCCTTTATACTTAAGATTCTGTATTACAAAAGAGGACGATATTCTCACCACTTGGTCTTTAGTTTTTATTATTTCTCATTCTTATTCACTGTATTTAGCATTTTGGTAGGCATAGATTTAATATGGCAGGAATTTCCTGGATGGATTATTGCCCTCATAATGTTTTCCACGATTTTTTATTTGTTTATTGCTTTGCAAAAATTTTACCGTCAAGGTTGGATTTGGAGTTTCTTTAAAACAGGTTTTGTAGCCTTTATGTTTTTGATGTTTGTTATACCTTTAACAGCAGGAATCTTAGCAATGTTCGCTTTTATGTTTTATTAAAGTTACTTTATGAAAAAAATAATAGTTGCATCATTTTTTCTAGTATTTGCATGTAAAGCAGTAAAAGACCCTAATCCACATCGTTTTGATAAAGACATGCAAAACTTTAAAGCTATTATATCACCAGATAATGTGGTAGTATTTACTGGAAGTTCGAGTGTGCGTTTTTGGAAAGACTTGCAAGATGACTGCCAAAATATGCCTACAATAAATACAGGATTTGGAGGCTCGCAAGCATCTGATTTATTATATTTTATAGATGAAGCAGTACTAAGATTTAAACCAACTAAAGTCTACATTTATGAAGGCGATAACGATATAGCACAAGGTAAACATCCAAGAACCATTTTAAAAACCACCAAAAAAGTAACTCACAAAATACTAGCTGCAAATCCCGATGCTAAGATATATTATATTAGCACTAAGCCAAGCCCAGCACGATGGGCGTACAAGAAACAATACGAACGTTTTAATGCCTTACTCAAAGGCTATTGCGATACTCAAGAGCAATTGAAGTATTTAGATGTCTGGACACCTATGTTAGGAAATAATGGTCGCCCAATCCCTGACATTTTTATAGAGGACAGTCTACATATGAACCGACAAGGTTATAACATATGGAAAAACACTATCTGTAAGGATTGAAATATTTACTTTATTATAAGACATCATATTAAATCCATTGACGTAATTTTTAAAATTAGCTTGTAGTCATCTAACCAAGGGATAGTTGGTTACATTTCATTTACTTAGAGTTGAGCTAATGAATTATTAAACCTTTTCATCTAAATATTTCTCAGTGTTTGAGTCTTCTACATGATTATTACCAGCGTGCCAAATCGGGACATTCAAAAACTTACTAAGAATACGAGCATCTTTAACAATAGTTTTTAAATTTCCATGATCAACTACATTTTTTCTTATACCATTTTCCAAAACTAAGTTGAGTTCAAAACTCTTGTAAGTACTGTCATCACTTTGAACATACTCCCCTAATAGTTGTATGGCAACTATATCCTTAAGTCTTATGTGGTTTTTTGAGCTGTCAATAGTCCTGCCATAAAGTTTTGTTTTGTAACTTTTTATAAATAATCCAGCACGTTTATCGAAAATTCTCGGTTTATAGAGGTAGTAATACATTATTCCTCCACCGCCTGCAAAAATAGCTCCGAATAGTACAAGTCCAATACGTACTGTATTTGCATTGTTGTCGAAAATATTAATGAATGGAAACAAATTGAAAGCCATGATGATTATACCAGTACAAGTAAAAATGGAAACAAATAAAGCCAGACCAATTGATGGTTTGTATTCTACTTTGGTATTAGACTTTTCAATTAATACATGTGTTTTAAAATTCGAACCACCACGGTTTAAAGGCGATATATCTACTCTGGAACGTAATGTGTCAAAACTTGCTCTATCTTCACCTGAATGTTCTCTTGCCTCTATAACCTCTGGAGAAAAACCTCTATCTCTCATGTTACAGTTTCTCTTTCAAATACTTCCCAGTATGAGATTCCTTAATCTTAACAATTCCCTCAGGTGTTCCGTAAGCCACTAAATTACCACCATTCTCACCACCATCTGGACCTAAATCAATAATATGGTCTGCACACTTAATAAGTTCAAGGTTATGCTCTACTACAGTAATAGAGTGACCCTTATCAATTAGTGCGTTAAAGGATTTTAGTAACTTTTTTATGTCATGAAAGTGTAATCCAGTTGTTGGCTCATCAAAAATGAAAAGGGTTTTCTCAGCCTTATTTCCCTTAATTAAGAAAGAGGCTAGTTTAATACGTTGCGCTTCGCCGCCAGAAAGGGTAGAAGAACTTTGTCCTAGTGTAACATAACCTAATCCTACATCTTGCAATGGTTTTAATTTATTGGTAATCTTATCTTGACCATTATCTCTAAAGAAGTCAACAGCATTATCAATAGTCATGTTTAAGATATCATCAATATTCTTATCAGCAAAAGTGGCTTCTAAGACTTCTTTTTTAAAGCGTTTACCTTTACAAGTTTCACATTCTAAGTGTACATCAGCCATGAATTGCATTTCGATGGTCACTTCGCCTTCGCCTTTGCATGTCTCACAACGCCCAGCATCTACATTAAATGAAAAGTGCTTTGCTTGGTAATTTCTGATAACACTTACCTTCTGCTTAGCATATAACGCACGTATATCGTCGTAAGCTTTTATATAGGTTACAGGATTTGAGCGAGACGATCGTCCTATAGGATTCTGATCCACAAATTCTATATGTTGCACATTAGCAAAATTTCCTTCTAATTTGGTAAACTGACCAGCTTTTTCCCCATACCCACCAATTTGCTTCAGTAGTGCAGGATATAATATCTTTTTAACCAGGGTGCTTTTTCCACTGCCTGAAACACCAGTGACAACGGTTAAAACGCCAAGAGGAAAGCTAACATCTATGTTTTTTAGATTATTTTCTCTTGCACCTATAATATCCACATGATATTTAGAGGTCCTTCTTGTTTTAGGAACTTCGATTTCCATCTCTCCATTAAGATATTTCGCAGTTAACGAATCTGAAACCAAGATGTCCTTATAAGTTCCAGTTGCAACTACTTTTCCTCCAAAAGTTCCGGCTTCAGGGCCAATATCAATAATTTCGTCCGCAGCCTGCATAATGTCTTCATCGTGTTCCACCACAATTACTGTATTACCTAAATCTCTGAGAGATTGTAATACGGTAATTAGCTTTTCGGTGTCTTTGGGATGCAAACCTATACTCGGTTCGTCTAATATATACATAGAACCGACCAAACTACTACCTAATGATGTAGCTAGATTAATGCGCTGACTCTCACCTCCAGAAAGCGTGTTTGATTTTCTGTTAAGGGTTAGGTAGTCTAAGCCTACATTAGAAAGGAATAGAAGTCTGTTGTTAATTTCCTTCAACAAACGTTTTGCAATGGTTTGGTCATAGTCGTTCAATTCTAACTGCTTGAAGAAATTCGCTAACTTATTTAAAGGCATTTCAACTAAATCAGTAATCGTAGAATGTCCAATTTTTACATAATTGGCTTCTGGGCGCAAACGTTTTCCATTACAAACCGAACATTTGGTTTTACCTCTGTAGCGCGATAACATGACGCGGTTCTGAATTTTATAAGCTTTGCTTTCTAATTCAGAAAAGAAAGAATTTAAGCCTTCAAAATATTGGTTGCCATCCCAAATAAGTTGCTTATGTTCGTCGCTCAATTCAAAAATAGGGTTTATGAATTGGGAAATCGAACTTATGAGAATTATTAACCAATTGATCTCGATACCAACTCATACTTTCACCTCTCCAAGGAAAGACAGCATTCTCATAAACCGAGAGCGCTGTATTTGGTATTACTAAGTCTGTATCTATACCAATCACATCTCCATAACCTTCGCATTTAGGGCAAGCTCCATAAGGGTTATTGAAACTAAATAAATGAACATTAGGTTCTAAAAATAACATCTTATCCAGCTCAAATTTGTTGCTAAAATGTTCTTGCTTTTTGTCGTCTAAAGATTCGATGAAACATTCACCTTTACCTTCAAAAAATGCAGTTTGGATGGCATCCGCTAAGCGGTTATAGAAATCTTCTTCATCTCGTACGATAATTCTATCTACTACTAAAAAGATGTCTTTTACTTTTTTGGATGTTACTGCAACGTCTTCAATCCGAGTAACTTCACCATTTATTTTGACCCTTGCGTATCCTTGCTGATTTAAGACCTTAAGTTTATCGTCCATAGTTCGCCCTTCTTCTAAATGAATAGGAGCGAGGAGTAGTAGTTTTGTACCTTCTGCATGAGATTTAACAGCACTTAAAACATCTGTAACCGAATCTTTCTTGACTTCTTTACCAGAAACGGGCGAATAAGTTCTGCCAATCCTGGCAAACAATAGTTTTAGATAATCATATATTTCTGTAGTAGTGCCAACGGTTGAGCGTGGGTTGGTAGAATTCACTTTCTGTTCAATGGCAATTGCTGGTGCGATGCCTTTGATGTAATCTACTTTGGGTTTGTTTAGTCTTCCTAAGAACTGACGCGCATAACTTGACAGACTCTCTACGTAGCGTCTTTGTCCTTCTGCATAAAGTGTATCGAAGGCTAAACTTGATTTCCCTGAGCCAGATAATCCTGTTATGACGACCAACTTGTTTCTTTTAATAACAACATCAATATTTTTGAGGTTGTGCAATTTTGCGCCTTTGATGATGATGTTTTCTTTTGGATTGACGTCTAGAATAGTAGTGTTCATAGGATGTTACAGGTGTAATTTTGCAAAGATACCATTTATGTAGCAGCTTTAAAAACAACTTATTGTGCAATAAAATGTTAAAAAAATTGATTTCTTTTTGCTTTTTAGGAATGATTGTTGTTATATTTGGAGCATACTATTATAAACAATTGATTTTAAGCCTATAGGATAAACATTACTTTTTAATTTATAAACCCCAAGCCAGGAAGTTCGCTTCCAGCGTTTTAAAAAGTAATACTATGCGACAAGAAATCATTACTGATGCTCAGTTGGTCAGCAACTACATCAAAGGCGAAGAAAAAGCTCTTTCCACTTTAATTTACAGACACAAGCAAAAGATTTACAGTTTTATATATTCAAAGGTTTTTGATAGAGATTTAGCTGAGGATATTTTTCAGGATACTTTCATAAAAGTTATCAGAACGCTAAAACTTGGTAAATATAATGAAGAAGGTAAGTTTTTACCTTGGGTAATGCGTATAGCTCACAACCTAGTTATTGACCATTTCAGAAAAAATAACAGAATGCCAAAATTCGATAATTCTGGTGAATTCAGTATTTTCTCTGTGTTAGGAGATACTGCTCTAAATGCTGAGAAACAAATCATTAAAGATCAAGTAGAAAGTGATGTAAGGCGCTTAATCGAGGAGTTGCCAGAAGATCAAAAGCAGGTACTCGTAATGCGTATGTACAATGATATGAGTTTTAAGGAAATATCCGAAAGAACAGGTGTAAGCATTAATACTGCTCTAGGAAGAATGCGTTATGCACTAATTAATTTACGCAAGGTTGTAGACAAGCATAATATAGTTTTAACAAACTAATACAATAAACAAAGTTTTGCTTCGTTAATTATTGTAATTAACTACAAAACCATAGAAATGGCAAAACTTTACATTAAGGGTTCACAAGATGTGGACAACCAAAACCCGCGAGAAGAGACGGTTAAATTTCTTCTAAATTATTCAAAGGCTTTAAGTGTTATAGATTATAAAAAGATGAAGTTTGAAGCGCTTCTCAACTAAACTTTGGAAAAGTCCTGAATTAGTCTTCAGGACTTTTTTTTGAATAATGCATCATAATAATTAGATGTATTCAAATATTCTTTTCTTAGATTTTCCAAGTAGTTTATGACAATTTCTCTTTCTTTATGATTCGGGATTAGTGGATTTTCCCCATCATTATCTGCAACAGTAATTACTATATACCATTGACCCGTTCTGGATGTATGTAATTCGCTGAGCAAAGCATTGTTTCCATTAGATTCTCTTTTTGCATCAACAACTATCGGAATTAAATTCACCGTTTTGGTTTCCTTATCTGTTTCATAAAATGACATGGAATATTTTTTTTCGCCTATTTTAAAGGGAGTATAAAAATCACCGTTTGTATCATTTTGTTGGTATTTTATATTTATATAATTATAAAATTCATCAGCTTCTTTAGGGTCTTCAAAAATAAACGCATATTGATTTGGTAATTGACGTTTAAATTTTTTAGCCTTCATGACTTTATTATCCTTAATATTTGGGGCGATTTTTACAGGAACACAAGAATAAATTAGAATAGGGATGATTAGTAATAGAGCCTTTTTCATAGTGTAGCGAGTTTTTAGTTTTTAATCAATTATCATACCAGTGCTTATGTTATTTCGTCTTTTTTTTGCTATAATAATCTTTTAGAACATAAGCTCTACCTATAGTCTTGGTTATAATGTCTTTATCTAAATCCCAACCACGCGCAGGAGAATATTCTCTTCCATACCATATTATTTGCAAGTGCAAATCATTCCATAATTCTTTTGGGAATAAGCGTTTAGCATCTTTCTCAGTTTGAACAACATTTTTACCGTTACTTAAATTCCAACGATACATGAGTCTTTGTATATGTGTATCGACAGGAAATGCAGGAATACCAAAAGCTTGAGATAATACTACTGCAGCTGTTTTATGACCAACAGCTGGTAGCTCCTCAAGATCTTCATATGTTTTAGGAACTTTACCATCATGTTTATCAATTAATATATGTGACAAGCCATGAATACCTTTACTTTTCATTGGTGATAAACCTACCGGCTTTATAATCTCTCTAATTTCTTCTACAGATAACTTAATCATATCATACGGGTTATCTGCCTTAGCAAATAATAAAGGTGTTATTTGATTTACTCGTACATCTGTGCTTTGAGCTGACATGAGTACCGCAATGAGTAAAGTATAGGGGTCTTTATGGTCTAAAGGAATAGGTATTTCTGGATATAATGCATTTAACGTATTTATAACGAAATCTACCTTTTCTTGTTTAGTCATAAGTGGTATTTTTACAAAATTAGTTTTTATAAAATAAACTCCCGCAGTAAAAGCGGGATTAGTTCAATTTTTAACCTAGAGTTCGTCTTGTAGACTTCTCAAGATTTAATTTCACTAAAAAGTTAAAGAAATATGACCACATTAAAAGCAGGAGATATAGCTCCAGATTTCAGTTCTGTAGACCAAGATGGAAATCCAGTTAGTTTAGCAGATTACAAAGGAAAAAAACTTGTAGTATTCTTTTACCCGAAGGCTAATACTCCAACTTGCACGGTTGAAGCGTGTAATTTGGGTGAGAACTATAGTGCATTACAAGATGCTGGCTATGAGGTTCTAGGGGTTAGTGCAGACTCTCAAAAACGACAACAAAACTTTAAAAATAAATTCAATTTTCCATATCCTTTATTAGCAGATGTTGATAAATCTGTAATTGAGGCTTTTGGAGTTTGGGGTCCGAAGAAATTTATGGGGAGGGAGTTTGATGGTATTCACCGTTTGACATTCGTAATAGATGAGAATGGTGTTATCGAAAAAGTGATAGACAAAGTAAAAGCCAAAATACATTCTGAGCAGATACTTGCATAAATAAAAAAAGAGCCATTTGGCTCTTTTTTTATTTATTTAATACTTCTTCAGTTTCACAACCAAAAAGGCTTTGTTCTTTTATAAGTTTTGCTATTCCTTCTGGTAGCATTGGTTCCCAACCTGTTTTGCCTTCACTTATCATCTTGAGAACTTTTCTTGAGAAAATGGTTAAAGTTTCTGTATCAAAATCATCTATATCCACCACTTTACCATTATACTTAAAGAACTTATAAAGCTCTTTCATTCTAGGATGCACTTTTAAGTTTTCACTATTTATAATAGTGCCATCTTCATTCTGCATGGGGTATAGATATACTCTTAAATCCTTAAAGAATAATTTTCCAAAAGCTTCTAATATGCCACCACTTAAATGGCGATAATATTTTTCATCAAAAACATCTACCAAATTGTTGACTCCCATAGCTAATCCCATTCGGTTTTTAGTATACTGAGAATAATATTCAACGAGTTTATAATATTCCTTGAAATTGGAAATCATTACTGTGTGACCGAGAGAACACAATAAACGAGCTCTATCCATGAAATCTTGCTCGTCAATTTCGCCTTCAGCTCTAAGGTTTGATAAGGTTATTTCAAAGACTGTCTGCGTTTTTTCTGGGTCAACTCTATTTTCTTTAATGAACATGTCGTACGACTTTTGATACATGTCCATATTCACTTTAGTTACCGGCCTGAAACTACCACGTAATGTGAGGATATTCTTTTTATACAGCACTCTAGCAGGCAAAACGTTATTGCCATCTGGTGCAAACATGACCGCTTCTGTCATGCCATTTTTTACAAGTTGAAGGCTCATTAAGCGATTATCTACATCCTCAAATAATGGCCCAGAGAAGTTAATCGTATCAATTTCTACCTGATCTTTATGCAAGTGATCATATAGGTAGCGCAATAATTTACGAGGCTGATTGTATTTGTAAAAAGCACCATAAATAAGGTTAGTTCCTAATATACCAAGTGTTTCTTGTTGTAGCTTAGCGTCATTTTCTTTAAATCGAATATGTAGCACTATTTCATTATAATCTTGATCAGGCTCGATTTGATAGCGAATTCCAACCCATCCATGACCTTTATACTTTTTAGCGAAATCTATTGTTGCTACTGTATTTGCATATGTGAAGAATAGTTTATTTGGATGTTTCTCTCTAGAGATACGATCTTCAATCAGTTTGGTCTCATGATATAGCATCTTTTTTAAACGCGCTTCTGTAACGTATCGTTTATCGTTTTCAATCCCGTAAACAGCATCACTAAAATCCTTATCGTATGCAGACATAGCTTTTGCTATGGTACCAGAAGCTCCTCCAGCTCTAAAAAAATTCCTTACGGTTTCTTGGCCAGCTCCAATCTCAGCGAATGTACCATAGATATTCTCATTAAGGTTAATCCGAAGTGCCTTGCTTTTAATTGAAGGAATATCATCAAATTCTCTATCTCCTTTTAAGGTAATTTCCATATGCGTTGTTTGGGTTAATTCTTACCTCACAAAGGTATTAAATTAGGGAAGCAAACAAAAAAATAAGTTTACTTTTGTTGTAAAGGAAAACGAAGTGAAAGTCACATTTTTAGGCACAGGAACATCGCAGGGAATCCCTATAATTGGGAGTGATCATCCTGTATGCTTAAGTGATGATGTAAAAGACAAGAGACTTCGTGTATCCGTTCTCATTGAATGGGATGATGCTATTTATGTGGTGGATTGTGGTCCTGATTTTCGACAACAAATGCTTAATTCGCAATGTAAACGTCTTGACGCTATTTTGTTTACGCATGAACATAGCGACCATGTTATCGGGCTCGATGATATACGTCCTTTCTTTTTTAGACAAGGAGATGTGCCTATTTATGCACACAAACGGGTTTTGAAAGCTTTGAAAAAGCGATTTGACTACATTTTTATTGATGAAGCCAAAAAGTATCCAGGTGTACCCAGTGTTGAAGTAAATGAAATTGAAAATAAGCCTTTTAAGATAGGTAACCATTTAATAAACCCAATAAACGCTGAGCATAATAGGCTCCAAGTATTTGGGTTTAGATTTAATGACTTTGCGTATTTAACAGATGTAAAAACTATAGAAGATAGTGAGCGAAAGAAACTAGAGGGAGTAAAAGTGCTTGTTGTTAATGCACTCAGAGAGGAGCCCCACCATTCACATTTTAATTTGGAAGAAGCGCTGGAATTTATTTCTGATATTGACCCCGAACGGGCATATTTAACACATATAAGCCATCATTTAGGTTTTCATGAAGAAGTACAACAACGTTTACCAAAAAACGTTTATTTGGCTTACGATAACTTACAAATCAATATTTAAAAATGAAGCAAAAGATTTTTATGTATCTCTTTATTTTTTCGCTTTTACTTGCATTATTTATGTACGTAAATTCGAAAAACGTATTTGAAGACCAGCAAGCAAGAATTGAGAAACTAGAGACGAAAGTTACTACCTATAAAGATTCTGTGGCTTCACTAATAGAATCTAACTATGATTTGTCTTTATTTAATTTGGAGCAAAACGATGACGCATTGACTTACTTTGAGGATCAAGGTTATGATACATCGACTTTAATCCCTCTTATTAAAGATGAATTGTATGCGCTTAATGAAGTTAAAGGCGAACATCCACTAATTCCTTATGCAGGAACTGGAGGAAACAAAATGTTGATTAATAGTATTCGTTTGCTAAATCACAAATGGATTATTGCCAATTTCTCTGATGCGCAAATATGGGGAGAATTGTTCTTTTCGTATGAAGTAGTGAATGGAGAACTAAAGTTTAAGTTAGTGGATTCATTTTTGTATCCGATGCAATAGGAGGAATACTCTAGATTCTTTTTTCTAGCCAAGTCTTGAATTCATAAAAATTTTGAGGCGCTACGCCATGACCAACAGGGAATTCAGAGTAAGTATGCTTTATATTCAATTGAGAAAGAAAGGGAGCCGTTTTTCTAGCCCAATCAATTGGTATGACTTGGTCAACACTACCATGAGATACGTAGATATCTAGGTTTGAATAGTCCTTACCCTCAAAATTCTTTGGGAAACTACCATGGCTTAAATAACCACTTAGTGCTACCAAATTTTTTACAATTTCTGGATAAGTTAGTACAACAGACAATCCCAGAATAGTTCCTTGACTGAAGCCTAGTAAGGTAACATTGTCCTTATCTACAGGATATACTTTGCAGGCCTTTTCAATAAAAAGTTTAATTAAGTCGCGAGATGCTTTTACTTCTTCATCACTACTCCACTTACCGGTATCATCAAAATTAATTGCGTACCAAGCATTACCATAAGGTTGCATAGGGTGCGGAGCTCTTACCGAAATAATAAATAATTCTTCGGGGAGTTCTGAAGCAAAAGAAAATAAATCGTTTTCATCACTACCATAACCATGGCACATAACCAATAAAGGTGCATTTTCCTTTAAAGACGATTCACGAATAATGTGATGTAGAGGGAGGGAGGTTGCTATCATTTAATTGCCTAATCCTGAAAATATTTTTTGATATAGATTTCCAACAATTGGTACTTCTTGGTCATTGCCAGCAACGGCGTTTATAAAACCATAAATCAGCAATACGCCAAAGCAGAAATAGAAAACTAACCTTACAAGACTCATATCCAATGTGCTGACCACAATTGCTAGAGCATGAAATGTCAGCCAGATACCTAAAGATTGTCTTACATGGAAGTTAGTAAACGGATTGTTATCGTTGTTCTTGTTTAAGAAATAGGCAACTATAACACCGATAACTGTTAAATAGCTTACAATAGCTAATGGTTTGCCATTTTCGATAGTATCTTCTGTCATAAGCAGTTATTTTGTTGAAAGGAGGGATTTATGAGTTATAATCCCGTAGGCTTTCCCTTTCAAATTTTCACCCTCAAAAATAGTATTTTTTGATTTGGAAACAATGTCATTCGTCGAAAAGTCATAATTGAATTTTGGATTGAACAATGTGATATTCAATTTATTACCAATATTGATAGGATTGCTTTCTATCCCAAATCTTTCTTTTCCTTTAGTGAGAAGTTCAATTGTCTTTTTAAGCGTAAAAACACTATGTAGCGCTCCAAAAGCACTTTCTAAACCAATGGTTCCGTAATCCGCATAATCGAACTCCATTTTTTTGTGCTCAATGTTTAATGGGTTGTGGTCGCTTGTTACAGTATCTATCGTCCCATCTTTAACACCTTTTATTAAAGCGTCTATATCCTTTTGGGTTCTTAGCGGCGGAAGTACTTTGTATTTAGAATCAAAGTCTTCTAGGGATTCGTCTGTAAATATTAAGTTGTGAATCGCAACGCTACAGCTAACATCAAGTTTTTTTTGCTTTGCTCTTCTTATCAACTCTACGGAGCCAGCAGTAGAAATCGTTGGAATATGTAATTTACCCCCTGCATATTCTAGAATATATAAATCTCTTGCAATTTGTAGCTCTTCAGCAAGATTAGGAATGCCTTTGAGACCTATTCGAGTGCTAGTAACTTCCTCATTCATTACGCCATTACCTGCAATAGCATTCTCTTGTGGAAAAGAGAGAACCAATCCGCCAAATGTATCGGAATACTGTAAGGCTATCTTCATTAGATTAGGATTGCGAATAGCCATTTTATAATCTCCAAACGCCACAGCTCCAGAATTTTGCATATCGAATAATTCTGCCAAATCGGTGCCTTCACTTCCTTTAGTTAGCGCTCCTATAGGTAGAAGTTTTACTGGATGATTGTTAGCCTTTCCCTTAACAAAAGCAACATCTGAGCTTGTGTCTATGACGGGTGAAGTATTTGGATTCAAGGCCACAGCCGTGAATCCAGAATATCCTGCAGTTTTAATGCCATTTTCGATGGTTTCTCTTTCTTCAAAACCAGGTTCGCCAAAACTTACACTACTATCAAACCAACCTTGCGAAACATGAAGATTGTCTAATTCAATAACCCTGTAATTATTGGGGTTCTTTATATTTTTGGCTATTTTGGCAATAATGCCTTTTTCAACTAAAATATCTTGAGTAGTATCGTGAAATTCGCTTTTTGAATCAATTATAGTGGCTGACTTTATAATTAAGTTCATTTAATATATTTTAAGATAAGCATTTCTAGTATCAAGAATATCAAGGCAAAAATAACAAACCATTTCCATAGCTCATTGATTTTAGAGTCACTTTTTAAGTCATTGATAACTTGGGATATTAAACTTGCGATGTTTTTCGAATCTAATGGGTTAAGATTGTTGTATATCAAAGAACTTTCCATTCGATTGTAATTATAGCTTACTCTCTTTAGCTCAACGTCTTTGTTTTTAATACTATATATGCCAGAAATGGAGGGTTCTTCATTTGTGGTAAGCTTTGTTTTGGTTGCAAATGGTTGTTGCTGTGGTATGATTTGTAGGCTGTTTTTAGTGAGTTTTAATACATTGTCTTTTTGTAAGCTAGTGTTTACATCAAAATTATTAGTTCTACCTATAGCGTAATAAAGGTCAGGTAATTTTAAACTTTGTTTTGCAATATTGTAAAGCGTTGGCACAATAAGCGGGGAGTTTTTGAAATTTGAATTTTCAGTGCTAAAGGATGCCGTGAAAATGTAGGCATTCTCATTATTCTGTAGAAATGGTTTTCCATCTTCAAATTCTAAGATTGCAGAACCACTATTCTTGTTAATAGGAAAGTGCTTATTGACTTTTGGGTATTGAAAATTATTGATTTGCTTGTCGAAAACACCATCATAAAGTGGGTGAGAATAGTTTATCGTAGTAATGCGTTTCTCTTGAGGTGATAATGAACCTATTTTGGCTAAATTATACTTTGTATATAATTGATTATATGAATTTAAGGATAAGTCATTTGAAGGTATTATTATAATTAAACCTCCATTCTCAGTATAGCTATGAAGGGCAGTAATTAATGAATTTGGAATAGATTTCAACTCATTTAAAACTATGAGGTTCTGAGCTTGAATATCGCTATAATTTAAACGATTTAGTTCTGAGGATGTATATTCAAATTCGTCTTCACTGTAAACACGTTTAAGGAACGAGTCATTTTCACTATCCTTGATAGTAAGAACTTTTATTTTCTCTGGAGAATTAATGCTGAAATATAATTCATTATCGAATTGTAATTGATTATCATTAATAATCACTCTACCATCAATCGCTTTATTTACAGGTAAGTCAAATTGAACTTTCCCTTCTGAATTAAGGGTAGTTGACGTCTTTGCTATAAGATTTTCGCCATCGAATAATGAAATTGGTAAGTTTTCAATGGAAGCACCAGTATTTTTTACTGTAACATCGAGTGTTAAGGAATTTGGGTCGATTCCTGATATAAATAAACTATCAACATAAACATTATCACTGTTGACGGGTTTCAATTGTACAATTCGGTTAATATAAGTTGAATCCTCAATGATTCTGAGTGGTTTGGACTTTTGCTGAAAATCAGACACCATTATAAGATTCTTAATGGCGTTTTCTTCCTTACTAAAAAACTTCGAAGCCTTTAATTGCATGGCATCATAGCCAAGCTGATTAGATGAGTAGGACATTTGCAACAAATCATTTCTTATAGCTTTTATGGTAGTGTTTCTGTAAGTTTCTGTATTAGTAAGTATAGTTAACTCTTCATCTTCAGGGAAATTAGTTAATATATCCTGCACTGCTCGCTTCAATAATTCGCCTTTTGAGCCTTTAGCTTGCATGCTAAAAGAATTGTCAATATATATTACTGTCTCCTTGTCCTTATTAAACACATCAGATTTAGAAGTAAAAGGTTGAGCGAAAGCAATAACTGCACAGGCCAATAATAAAAGTCTAGTTGCTAATGTCAACCACTTTTTTAATTGAGAGCTTTTTCGTGTTTGCATTGAAACTTCTTTAAGAAAAGCCACATTTGTAAATGGCACTTCCTTAAAACGACGTAATTGAAATAAATGAACAATAATGGGAATGAGTAGCAGTAGTAGTGCGTAAAGAAGTTCAGGGTGTTTAAACTGCATTCCTAATTTTTGTTCAACAAATATAGAAAACCAAGAACTAACAAAAGTGATGTTTGTATGATTTTTAACAGAAGAAAAAATAATCTCGCATTGCATTCATACCTTGGGTTGACATGTATTGTCGTATTTCTATTTGCGCTTTGGAATTTGCAACGGTTATAATGCTTTGCGGATTATCTAGCTCTTTTAGATAATCAAAATTCAGAAGGGTTTTACCATAGATGTCTTTTCCTATTTTTTTAGGATTGTCACATATCCAGTAAAAAGGAATTTCTTTAGCAATAAGTTTTTTTGCAACCGTTTTTCCTTTGTTTCCAGCGCCCCATATTGCCAGAGGTCGCGAGCCGTCATAATTTAACTTAAGAAAATAATGAAGCTTTAAATCCAAAAAATGATTTTCAGCATAATGTTCATGGGTTCTTGAAGTTCGAGAACTATAATCGCGCCAATGATGTATTACTTTATTGCATGGAATACAATTTATATCATTCTCATAACACCTAAATATAAGGTCGTAATCTTCTGGATAGGTGTTTGGATTAAAAGCATCAATTTTATTTAAATCATCTCGATGTAGCATCCAACAAGGGGAAGGAATGACGCACTCTTTGTAAATTTCGGAATAATTACTACCTGTTTTAGTGAGCATATTTAACCATGTTTCATAGCTTTTATAACCTGCACCCACACCAGTTTTAGAGAAATAGCGTACCTGCCCAATGGCAATGTGTGCTTCACCTTTTTCTAACAGTAGGCTACTTAAAACTTCTAACTTATTTGGTGTCATGATATCATCACTATCCATTCTCGTTATTAACTGACCCTTAGAATTATTGTAGGCATGCCTAAGTGCTTCAATAATACCATTTCCCTTATTAGTCAAGAGTTTTATCCTTTTGTCTTTTTGAGCGTAATTTTCAACAATAGTGGTACTTTTATCAGTAGAGCCGTCATCAGCTATAATCAATTCCCAGTTACTATATGTTTGATTTATAATTGAATCCAGACACTCAGGTAGAAAAGCTTCAGTGTTTTTAAAGGGTGTTAGAATGCTTATTAAAGGCTCTTGCATGAGACGAATATACTAATCCTAAGGCTAATTTATTTTAACAAAATATTTAAATTGCCTGACTTTACAGATTGT
>CALDUJ010000047.1 GCA_937923735.1 uncultured Flavobacteriaceae bacterium
TAAAAGAATTAGAAAGATTAGTAGGGAAGTGGTCTGATGATTTTGATAAAATTAAAAAGACTAAAGCACTAGCCAAAAAACATAATTTAGTAATTATCATTAAAGGAGCAAATACCATTACAGTTTTTAATGATAAATTATATGTCAATAGTTCTGGAAATCCTGCACTGGCAACTGCTGGAAGTGGAGATGTTTTAACAGGAATAATAACTGGTCTAATTTCTCAGGGTTATGAATCTATTGCGGCTTCTATATTTGGTGTTTATTTGCATGGTAGGTCTGCCGATATAGGTCTTGCTGATCATGGGTATGAAGCATTTGTTGCTAGTGATATTATTGGCTATTTGGGTGAGGCTTACAAAGACTTGTTTAAAAGAGAAGAGCAGCCTCCTCAAGAGCAAGAAGAACAGCAAGAGGCTTAGTCCAATTATTTCTTAAAAATAGTTTGCAAATATTCAATGTAATGACTTCTTTTGAGGTACAATGAGCAACGTACACGAAATAAATTCTAAACCTCTTGATTTAGAGGCTGTCCATGATATTTTCAATAATAACAAAACATTGAAATTGTCTGAAGAAGCAATTATAAAAATAGTTGATTGTCGTGAGTACCTAGACAAAAAACTTGAGCATCAAGATGCGCCCATCTATGGTATTAATACTGGCTTTGGTTCGTTGTACAACGTTAAAATATCTAAAGGAAATCTAACCAAGTTACAAGAAAATTTAGTCATGTCTCACGCATGTGGCACTGGAGATTTAGTTCCTGAAGATATAGTGCGTTTGATGTTACTTCTAAAAATACAATCCTTAAGTTACGGACATAGTGGAAGTCAATTGAATACTGTAGAGCGCCTAATTGACTTTTACAATGAAGGTATTTTGCCGGTCGTTTATACTCAAGGTTCTCTTGGAGCTTCTGGAGATTTAGCACCATTGGCACACCTAGCACTCCCATTATTGGGAAAAGGAGAAGTAATCTATAAAGGGGAAAGAATAGCTTCTGAAGAAATTTTGAAGACATTTAATTGGAAACCCATTCAACTAGAATCCAAAGAAGGCTTGGCTTTATTAAACGGTACGCAATTCATGAGTGCCTATGGTATTCATATACTTTTAAAGGCGTATCGATTATCTTATTTTGCTGATGTTATTGCCAGTATATCCATTGATGCTTTTGATGGGCGTATAGAGCCTTTTAATGCTTTGGTGCATTTAGTAAGGCCTCATAATGGACAAATTAAGACTGCTAATAGAGTCAGTGAATTTTTGGATGGAAGTGAATTAATTCAGCAGAAAAAGCAGCATGTACAGGACCCATATTCTTTTAGATGTGTGCCACAAGTGCATGGCGCTACTAAAGATACTTTAGAGTTTGTTGCTAAAACTTTCATTACAGAAATTAATTCGGTTACAGATAATCCCAATATTTTTAAGGATGATGATTTGATAATATCTGCAGGAAATTTTCATGGACAACCTCTGGCTTTAGGGCTAGATTATTTGAAAATTGCTATGGCAGAAATTGGAAATATTTCGGAACGTAGAACATTTCAGTTAGTATCTGGATTACGAGGGCTTCCTGCATTTTTGGTTGATAATCCTGGTCTTAATTCTGGTTTTATGATACCTCAGTATACTGCAGCCAGCATAGTGAGTGCCAATAAGCAGTTAGCGACTCCAGCTAGTGTCGATTCTATTGTGTCGTCCAACGGACAAGAAGATCATGTGAGTATGGGAGCAAATGCTGCTGTTCAGGCTTTCGCCTTGGTTGAAAATGTTGAGCGTGTTTTGGCAATAGAATTATTAAATGCTTCTCAAGCTATTGAATTTAGAAAACCATTAAAAACCTCAGACTTCCTAGAAAATTTCTTGAGTGTTTATAGAATCGATGTTCCTTTTATAAAAGAGGATGAGGTACTTCATGATGATATCGAAAAATCAATTCAATTCCTAAAGAATACAGTAGTTGATTCAGGATTGATATTTAACTAAATATAGGAGTTTAGACCTTTTGAAGCCGCACTGAATATTAATCAAAAAAAAAGCCTATTTAACAATTAAACAGGCTTCTCATTATAAGAAATTATTATCTACTTCGCTGATTTTTCAGCCTTTTCGATTTTGATGAATAACTCATCTTTCTTTTTGTCGAGGTCCATATAAATTTTGTCACCTTCTTCTAACTGAGAGTTAATAATCTCTTCTGCTAGGGTATCCTCAATATATTTTTGAATGGCTCTTTTAAGCGGTCTTGCACCATATTGCTTGTCGAATCCTTTCTCAGCAATATATGCTTTTGCATTCTTGCTTAGTTTTAAGATATAACCTAAACCTTTGATTCGGGATAAAAGTTTTTCAAGCTCGATATCAATGATTTTATCAATATCTTCTTTTTCAAGACTATTAAATACTACAACATCATCAATCCTATTTAAGAATTCTGGAGCAAATGCTTTTTTTAGTGCATTCTGTATCACGCTTCTTGCATTAGCATCTTCTTGTGCTTTTTGCGAAGCAGTACCAAATCCAACACCAGTTCCAAAATCTTTAAGCTTTCTGGCGCCTATGTTTGAGGTCATGATGATAATCGTATTCCTGAAATCTATTTTTCTTCCTAAACTATCAGTTAAATAACCATCATCTAGCACTTGTAATAACATATTAAATACATCCGGATGTGCTTTTTCAATTTCATCAAGCAGAACAACAGCATAAGGCTTACGTCTTATCTTTTCGGTTAATTGACCACCTTCTTCATAACCAACGTATCCTGGAGGTGCTCCAACTAACCTAGAAATAGCAAATTTCTCCATGTATTCACTCATGTCAATTCTAACTAGTGATTCCTCACTGTCAAATAACTCAGTTGCTAATACTTTAGCTAACTGTGTTTTACCAACACCAGTTTGTCCTAAAAATATAAAGGACCCAATTGGCTTATTCGGGTCTTTTAAGCCAGCACGATTACGCTGAATAGCCTTAACTACTTTTTCTACAGCTTCATCTTGACCGATAACTTTACCATTAATTAGAGTTGGAAGTTCAGCCAATTTATTGCTTTCTGTTTGTGCAATTCTGTTTACTGGAACGCCAGTCATCATTGATACAACATCTGCAACGTTTTCTTCTGTAACTACTTCTTTATGGAGTTTAGAGTCCTCCTCCCATTGCTCTTGAGCTTCAGCTAATGCTTTTTCTATGCGCTTTTCATCATCCCTCAGTTTAGCTGCTTCTTCATATTTCTGTTTCTTAACGACAGAATTCTTTGTTTCTTTAACATCTTCTAGTTGCTTTTCTAGCTCAAGAATTTGTTGTGGCACATCAATATTAGTAATATGTACACGAGAACCAGCTTCATCTAGAGCGTCTATAGCTTTGTCTGGGAGAAAACGCTCTGTCATATATCTGTTTGTTAACTTTACGCAAGCTTCAATAGCCCCGTCTGTATAATCGACATTATGGTGTTCTTCGTATTTACCTTTAATGTTGTTTAGAATCTCAATTGTTTCTTCAACAGTAGTAGGTTCAACAATCACTTTTTGGAAACGACGCTCTAAAGCACCATCCTTTTCAATGTATTGTCTGTATTCATCTAGAGTAGTGGCGCCTACACATTGTATCTCACCTCTAGCTAATGCTGGTTTAAACATATTAGAAGCGTCAAGACTTCCAGTTGCGCCACCAGCGCCCACAATAGTATGTATTTCGTCAATAAAAAGAATGATGTCATCATTCTTTTCTAATTCGTTCATGACGGCTTTCATTCGCTCCTCAAATTGTCCACGGTATTTTGTGCCTGCTACTAAACTTGCTAAATCAAGAGTAACAACTCTTTTATTAAAAAGTATTCTGGATACTTTTTTTGAGACAATTCTATTTGCTAATCCTTCTGCAATTGCAGATTTACCAACACCAGGTTCTCCAATTAGAAGCGGGTTATTCTTTTTGCGACGGCTAAGAATTTGAGACACACGCTGAATTTCTTTCTCCCTACCAACTACAGGGTCAAGTTTACCTTCTTCTGCCATAGCAGTAAGATCTCTTCCGAAATTATCTAATACAGGAGTTTTAGATTTCTTATTTCCTTTAGTTCCTGCAGGCTGATTAAAAACATTTTCTTTTCCTGCATCTTCAATATTTTCATCATCATCTCCAGGAAAAGATTCAGATTTTGGTGAATCTATATAATCGTCTTCGTTCGCTATCATAAATTTGAATTGCTCTTTTACGCCATCGTAATCAACTTTAAGTTTATTCAATAGCTTGGTTGTTGGATCATTTTCATTGCGCAGGATGCACAATAATAAATGTGCAGTGTTAATAGAAGAACTCTGAAACAACTTAGCTTCTAAAAAAGTGGTTTTTAAGGCACGTTCAGCTTGTCTTGTAAGGTGTAAGTTCTTCTTTTCGTTTGTAGCGACAGCAATATTAGGATTTGCTGGGCTCAATATCTCCACTTTACGACGTAAATGGTTGAGATCTATATCCAAAGCACTTAGTATGTTAATTGCTTTGCCGTTGCCATCGCGAAGAAGACCAAGCATAAGATGTTCAGTGCCAATAAAGTCATGGCCTAAACGCAGTGCTTCTTCTTTGCTGAATGCAATGACGTCTTTTACTCTTGGGGAAAAATTATCATCCATAATCTAGGTTCCTTTCTGCATTAAAAATAATAAAAACAACTGTAATAATTCAAAAACCATACCTCATTTAGTTGCTATCTGGCTAATAGACAAAAAATACTTTAGAAAATCAAAGTATTTAACATCATACTTATTAACGAAAACACACTCAAATATTGTTAATAAATAGCGTTAAAAACGCTTTTGAAACGCTATAAAACACTGCTAAAAATAGTATCTTAGCACGACCTGAAAAATCAACTATTTAAACTAAATTATTCAGTATATGGCAGAAGGAGAAAAACTCATTCCTATTAACATTGAAGATGAAATGAAATCGGCTTATATCGACTACTCGATGTCGGTCATTGTGTCACGTGCTTTACCAGATGTAAGAGATGGCTTAAAGCCAGTTCATAGACGTGTGCTCTATGGTATGCATGAACTCGGTGTTAGAGCAACAGGTGCGCATAAAAAATCAGCAAGAATTGTTGGGGAAGTATTAGGTAAGTATCATCCACATGGGGATACATCTGTTTATGATGCTATGGTGCGTATGGCTCAAGAATGGAGTTTGCGGTATATGTTGATTGATGGGCAAGGTAACTTTGGTTCTGTTGATGGGGATAGTCCAGCTGCAATGCGTTACACAGAGGCACGTATGAAAAAGATGTCTGAGGAAATGCTGGCTGATATAGATAAAGAGACTGTAGATCATAAGCTTAATTTTGATGATACTCTAGAAGAGCCAACAGTACTTCCTACAAGAATTCCAGGGCTCTTAGTCAACGGAGCATCTGGTATTGCGGTAGGTATGGCAACTAATATGCCGCCTCATAACCTAACAGAAGTGGTAGATGGTACCATTGCTTACATCGATAATAATGATATTGAAATTGACGAATTAATCACACATATCAAAGCACCAGATTTTCCAACAGGCGGAACTATTTATGGTTATGATGGTGTTAAAGAAGCATTTCACACTGGACGTGGACGAATTGTCATGCGTGCAAAGGCTGAAATTGAAGAAGTTCAGGGACGTGAATGTATTATAGTTACTGAAATTCCTTACCAAGTTAATAAGGCAGATATGATTAAGAAAACTGCTGATTTAGTTAATGATAAAAAAATGGAAGGTATTTCTACGATTCGTGATGAATCGGATAGAAATGGAATGCGAATTGTATACGTTTTGAAACGGGATGCAATTCCTAATATCGTTTTAAATAAACTTTTTAAGTACACAGCATTACAATCATCATTTAGTGTAAATAATATAGCACTTGTTAATGGACGTCCGCAGTTGCTGAATATAAAAGAGCTTATCCATTATTTTGTAGAGCATCGTCATGAAGTTGTTGTAAGGCGTACTACTTATGAATTGCGTAAAGCTGAAGAGAGAGCCCACATATTGGAGGGACTTATTATTGCATCTGATAATATAGACGAAGTTATTGCTTTAATTAGAGCCTCAGCTAATGCTGATGAGGCAAGAGCTAAGTTA
>CALDUJ010000048.1 GCA_937923735.1 uncultured Flavobacteriaceae bacterium
TGCACTCTAAACAAATCAACATTTTATGGTATCTAATACCCAATCAACGAAAACGATTTCGTTAGACCAATACGGAATTAAAAACGCAAAGGTCAATTATCAACTTTCTCCTAATCAACTGCATCAAATAACAATAGACAATGGGCAAGGAGTAGAAGCTTCTTCTGGTACTCTTGCAGTTAATACTGGCGAATTTACAGGACGCTCCCCTAAGGATAGATTTATTGTAAAAGATGAAGTGACGAAAGACAGAGTTTGGTGGGGAGATATTAATATTCCTTTTGAATCAGATGCTTTTCAAAAATTATATGATAAAGTAACAGCTTATCTTTCCGAAAAAGAAGTTTTTGTCAGGGATGCTTATGCCTGTGCGGACAAAAATTATAAAACTAATATCCGAGTAATTAATGAATACCCGTGGAGTAATATGTTTGCTTATAACATGTTTTTAAGACCTGAGGATTCAGAGTTAGAAGATTTTAAAGAAGAATGGTTAATAGTTAATGCTCCGGGCTTTATGGCAGACCCTGATGTTGATGGTACACGACAGCACAATTTTGCCATCTTGAATTTTACAAGAAAAATAGCACTTATTGGGGGTACGGGATATACTGGAGAAATTAAGAAAGGTATTTTTTCTGCTCTTAATTTTGTGTTGCCAGTTTTTAAGAATACGTTACCTATGCACTGTTCTGCAAATGTTGGTAAAGATGGAGATACAGCTATTTTCTTTGGCCTTTCCGGGACTGGAAAAACAACACTTTCTACCGACCCTGATAGAAGCTTGATTGGGGATGATGAGCATGGTTGGACTAGTGAAAATACTGTGTTTAACTTTGAAGGCGGTTGTTACGCTAAAGTCATTAACTTGGATGCTGAAGGAGAGCCAGAAATATACAATGCTATTAAAAAAGGAGCTATTCTCGAAAATGTTATCCTAGATGATAAGGGGGATGTGGATTTCGAAGATACATCTATAACACAAAATACTAGGGTAAGTTATCCAATATATCATATTGATAACATTCGACAACCTTCTATTGGTAAAAATCCGAAAAACATATTTTTCTTAACTGCAGATGCATTTGGAGTATTACCTCCGATTTCAAAATTAACGCCTAGTCAAGCAGCATATCATTTTATTTCAGGATATACTGCTAAAGTTGCTGGAACAGAAGCTGGTGTTAAAGAACCTGTACCTTCATTCTCAGCCTGTTTTGGTGCACCATTTATGCCACTACACCCTACAAAATATGCCGAAATGCTTAGTAAAAAAATGCTAGATGCTGGTGTTAATGTTTGGTTGGTAAATACTGGGTGGACAGGTGGTCCTTATGGAGTAGGAACTAGGATGAAATTAAAATACACTAGAGCAATGATAAATGCCGTGTTGAATGGAGACTTAGGGCTTTATAATTATGATGATTATCATATTCACTCTGTTTTTGGCGTAGCTCAGCCTAGATCGTGTCCAGGTGTGCCTACTGAAGTTTTGAGTCCTAGAGCAACTTGGAATGATGACCAAGCCTATTATACTACTGCTTTTAAACTATCAAACGCTTTTAGGGAGAATTTTAAACAATTTGAAGAATATGCAACCGAAGAAATAAGACGTGGTGGTCCTCAGAGGTATGCATTTTAAATTATAATGAAAAAGAAGAAAAATAAAAAAGCCGATGCATTTGCATCGGCTTTTTTGGTTATTTAATTGTAATCTCGTTACCATCTTTGTCTAAAAAATGATACTCTAAATACGTGTAAGCATCTCTTGGTTGAATTTTCACCCATTTTTTGTGGTCCAAAAACCATTTTGAACGCACAGATGGAAAGCCTTTAGTTAGATAGGCTGCTATAAAAGGGTGTGTGTTTAAAGTCACCTTTTTATAGTCTTTTTTGATAAGTTGCTCCAAATCTTGAGTAATTTTCTGTACAAGTCCGATAGGGGCTTCTACTTCACTACCATTTATGCCATTAGGATTTTCTTCTTTCGTCTTAATGTCTATCTCTGGTCTTACTCGTTGTCTGGTTATTTGAATCAAGCCGAATTTACTTGGAGGCAGAATCTTATGTTTAGCTCTGTCGTCTTTCATTTCATCGCGAAGATGATTAAAAAGTTTTCTCCTATTCTCTGCTCTTGTCAAGTCAATAAAATCTACTACGATAATGCCTCCCATATCACGTAAACGCAATTGACGGGCCATTTCTGTAGCAGCTAATAAATTAACCTCTAAAGCTGTATCCTCTTGGTTTTTAGATTTATTTGATCGATTACCACTGTTTACATCAATTACATGTAAAGCTTCAGTATGTTCTATAATCAAATAAGCACCTTTTGCCATCGAAACGGTTTTACCAAAGGATGTCTTGATTTGTCTATCTATACCGTATTTTTCGAAAATTGGTACTTTAGACTGATGCAACTTAACGATTGATTCTTTTTTCGGTGCAATCTCTTGCACATAATCTTTTATTTGATAATAAAGCGTTTCATCATCAACAACGATACTTGTAAAAGAGTCGTTGAAAATATCCCTCAAAATAGAGGATGCTTTATTCATTTCTCCTAATACTTTGCTAGGAGGTTTTGCGTTGCGTAGCTTTTTACACATTGCCGTCCAACGACTAAGCAAGTTTTGTAAATCTTTATCTAGTTCTGCTACTTTTTTGCCTTCTGCAACAGTACGTATAATAACACCAAATCCTTTTGGAGTGATGCTTCTTACTAATCGTTTTAATCGGTCTTTTTCTTCTTTAGTTTCGATTTTTTGAGAAACCGAAATACGATCGGAAAAAGGGACTAAGACTATATATCTTCCTGCTATGGACAACTCAGAACTAATTCTGGGTCCTTTAGTGGATATAGGCTCTTTAACGATTTGTACTAATGTAGATTGATTTGATTTTAAAACGTCAGCTATGCTACCGTTTTTATCAATATCTTTTTCAAATGGGAAATTCTTTAAAGAATAATCTTTAAGCTTACCTGTGCTTACACTTTTTACGAATTTTAAAAGAGAAGGTAATTTAGGACCGAGATCATGATAATGCAAAAATGCATCTTTCTCGTAGCCAACATTCACGAATGCAGCATTGAGTCCTGGAACAGATTTCCGTATTTTGGCTATAAACACATCACCAACGGAGAATTTGTTATCATCTTCATCTTTTTGTAATTCGATTAATTTTCCATCTTTTAATAAGGCAAAATCAACATCGTTGTTAGAACTAGATCTAATGATCAATTCATTCATTTAGTTAATTTTTATCCATACAATTAAGTACAGATGGATTATACAATATTTTTACACAGGATTTAATCCGTGAAATCCATAAACTCTCATAAAGGTAATAATGAGTTATTTATGAATTAAAAATCAAAGAACGTTTGTTTAATAAAAACGGAAAAAGTAGTTGTGAAACTACTTTTTCGTAATTATTTTTTCTTTTTGTGACGGTTAGCGCGTCTTCTTTTCTTACGCTTGTGCGTCGCTACCTTGTGTCTTTTTCGTTTTTTACCACTTGGCATAAATCAGTCTTATTTTTTATTGATTAAACTTCAACGTTTTTCTTGACACCTTCAACAAATACCTTAGCTGGTTTAAATGCTGGTATATTGTGTGCAGGAATCTTGATAGTTGTATTTTTAGAAATATTTCTACCAGTTTTTTCTGCTCTGGTCTTCACGATAAAACTTCCGAATCCTCTTAGGTATACATTGTCACCACCTTCTAAGGAAGTCTTAACTTCGTCCATAAATGTTTCTACAGTTGCCTGTACGTCTCCTTTTTCAATTCCTAATTTCTCAGAAATCTTTGCTACGATATCAGCTTTAGTCATTTTTAGTTTATTTATTGGGTTATCTATTTTATTAAAGGGATGCAAATATTGATTTATTTTTTTGAAAAATCAAGTATAAAGCATTAAAATTTAAGCTTATAAACGTTTATTTTAGCCATTTATCTGAAAAACTTAATGACCTTAACAAAAACTTTAACACATTGGTACTCAATTAATAAGAGAGCAATGCCATGGAGAATGACCAAAGATCCATACAAAATATGGTTGTCAGAGATTATTTTACAGCAAACTCAAATTAAGCAAGGATTACCATATTATGAAGATTTTGTAACAGTTTTTCCCACTGTTTTTGACCTTGCAAATGCTACAGAAGAGAATGTCTTAAAACTATGGCAAGGACTTGGTTATTATTCAAGAGCTAGAAATCTTCATGCGAGTGCAAAATATGTTGTAGATAATCTTGATGGAAGATTTCCAGATACATACTATGACTTGTTAAAACTTAAAGGTGTTGGAGATTATACGGCTAGTGCTATAGCGTCAATTTGTTATGGGTTGCCTACAGCGGTTGTCGATGGGAATGTATATAGGGTGTTGGCGAGATACTTTGGTGTGCAAACGCCTATCAATAGCACAGAAGGAATCAAGGAGTTTAAAATTATCGCTCAAAAGCTCATCGACAAAAAGAATCCAGGTGATTACAATCAAGCTATAATGGAATTCGGAGCTGTGCAATGCAAGCCGAATAGCCCTGATTGCTCTGTTTGTCCGCTTAAAACTGAATGTAAGGCATATAAGAAAGGTATGATTGGTGTTTTGCCTGTTAAATTGAAAAAAACAAAGATTAAGAAAAAGTATTTCAATTTTGTGATAATAATTTCTGACGATGGTAAAACAATTTTACAGCAGAGAAAAGGGAAAGGAATTTGGCAAAACTTATATCAATTCCCTTTAATTGAATCGGATAAAAAACTTTCTATTCAATTATTAAAAAAACATTCAGATTTTCAGAAATTAATAGCAGATTTTTCTGAAGTCAATCTCTTTAATAACGAAGAAATTATCCATAAGCTATCTCATCAACACCTTTACACTAGGTTTTGGGTAGTTCAAACGAAAAGATTAACAGATAATGCCATTCCTATTTCTAAAGTTAAAGACTATCCAGTTCCTGTACTAATTAGTAACTTTATTGAAACATTTCATTTCAACCAATCATAAATTTTCACTAAATTTAGAATGGTCTATTTAAAACCATTAATTTTACCAACTAAACTGTTGTAAATCATGTCAGGAACATTGAATAAAGTGATGCTTATTGGGCATCTAGGAGATGAAGTAAAAATGCATTACTTTGAAGGAGGTGGGGCTATTGGAAGATTTCCTCTGGCTACAAATGAAACCTATACAAATAAGCAAACTAACGAACGTGTTACAAATACTGAATGGCATAATATTGTTGTAAGAAACAAGGCTGCTGAAATCTTTGAAAAGTATGTAAGTAAGGGTGATAAGGTCTATATAGAGGGGCGTTTGAAAACCAGAAAGTGGCAAGATGATAAGGGGCAAGATCGGTATTCTACGGAAGTACAATGTACAGAGTTTACGTTTCTAACTACTAAGAAAGACAGTCAATCTAATCAACCTAGTCAACAACCTACATCACAAACGAATCAAGCTAAACCTGCGCAACCAAGTAAGGTTGAAGAACCAGTTGCTGAAGATGATGACTTACCATTTTAATTGATGTTTAACCAAATACAAAAGTGTGGATCCTGATCCCTCGAGTTTAATAACATTAATTTATCTAGACATTTCAATGCTTTCGGGTATTGTTTTATTATTTGTTCTGCTTCTATGTTCTGCATTGATTTCAGGAGCGGAAGTAGCGCTTTTTTCTTTAACTCCTTTGGATATTGAGGAAGAGTTGCGCGACAATTCCAAAAAGATGGAAATTGTTTCAAAGCTACTTGAAAAGCCCAAGAAATTACTCGCTACCATACTTGTTGCCAATAATTTTATAAATATTGCTATTGTAATTTTGTTTGCTTACTTAGGAGATTATCTTTTTAGAGGTATATCTGAACCTTGGCTTAAGTTTTTGTTAGAGGTTGTTGTTATTACTTTTCTAATCCTTCTTTTCGGAGAAATTCTTCCTAAGGTTTACGCTAGTAGAAATAGGATTAAATTCTCAAGTTTTATGGCTTATCCCTTAAAGACTTTAGATATTATTTTTTCACCATTGAGTTTACCAATGAGAGCTGCAACACTTTCTATTCATAATAGTTTTGGAAAGCAGAAATCTAATCTTAGTGTAGATCAACTATCTCAAGCATTAGAGCTTACTAGTGAAGAAGATACTACAAAAGAAGAACAGAAAATCTTGCAAGGCATTGTGTCTTTTGGAAATACAGATACTAAGCAAGTAATGCGACCTCGTATCGATATTTTTGCTTTGAATATTGAACAGAAATTCTCTGAAATAATTCCTGAAATAATAAAAAATGGCTACTCACGGATACCCGTGTATAAAGACAATATTGATACTATTGAGGGTGTTTTATATGTAAAGGATTTGTTGCCGCATATAGATAAGAAACAATTTAAATGGATAACTCTTTTAAGAGAACCATTTTTTGTACCTGAGAACAAAAAACTAGATGACTTGATGGGAGAATTCCAAGAAAAGAAAGTACATCTCGCCGTTGTGGTTGATGAGTATGGAGGAACGTCAGGATTGGTGTCCTTAGAAGATATTATTGAGGAAATAGTTGGTGATATAAGTGACGAATTTGATGATGACGATTTAATTTACTCTAAACTAGATGAAAAGAATTATGTGTTCGAAGGTAAAACGGCTCTTAAAGATTTGTACCGTGTTATTAAATTAGAAGATGACACAATGTTTGAAGAAAATAAAGGCGAAGCCGAAACATTAGCAGGCTTTGTTTTGGAGATTTCTGGAAGTTTCCCGAGACGTAATAGTAAAATAAATTTCGAGGATTACGTTTTTACAGTGGAGTCCATGGATAAAAAACGATTAAAGCGAATTAAAATAACTTTGCCGTAAAAAAATGAATAAAGACTATTTCTCTAACAAACTGAAAACTGAGACTGCTAACTGAATACTTTACTATAATGAAACTGACTCATACTTATATTAC
>CALDUJ010000049.1 GCA_937923735.1 uncultured Flavobacteriaceae bacterium
CTATTATCATAGTTGTATGGTCTAAATATGAAGTGGTCTATCCTCAGTCGCCGCTAAAGCCGCTTCTTTAATAGCTTCTGTAAATGTTGGATGTGCGTGAGACATACGAGAGACATCTTCTGCAGAAGCTCTGTATTCCATAGCTACAACGGCTTCAGCAATCATATCTGCCGCACGTGCACCAATCATATGAACTCCTAAAATTTCGTCTGTTGCTTTATCTGCAAGGATTTTCACAAATCCATCTAAGTCCATACTCGCACGACTGCGTCCTAAAGCACGCATCGGGAACTGCCCAGATTTGTACTCTACCCCTGCTTCTTTTAACTCTTCTTCTGTTTTGCCAACAGCCGCAACTTCTGGCCATGTGTAAACAACTCCAGGAATTAAGTTATAATCGATATGTGGTTTCTGTCCTGCTAAAGTTTCTGCTACAAACACCCCTTCTTCTTCCGCTTTATGAGCTAACATGGCTCCTTTTACAACATCACCAATAGCATAGATATTGCTAGCAGATGTCTGTAAATGTCCGTTTACTTCTACACGACCTCTATCGTCTAGTTTTACACCAGCGGCTTCTGCGTTCAAGCCATCTGTATAAGGACGACGTCCTACAGACACTAAACAGTAGTCTCCTTTAATCTCGACTTCTTCGCCTTTTTTGTTATCAGCTTTTATAATGACTTCTTTGCCCTTGCGCTCAACTGCTTTTACTTTATGAGATGGTAAAATCTTGAATTTTGCTTTCTTAAATACCTTATTCAATTCCTTAGACAAACCAGCATCCATTGTTGGGATAATACGATCCATATATTCTACAATAGTTACTTCCGACCCCAGTCTTCTGTAAACTTGACCAAGCTCTAAACCTATAACCCCACCTCCAATAACAATCATATGCTTTGGTATTTCTTTAAGCTTTAAAGCTTCCGTAGATGTTATGATGCGCTCCTTATCAAGCTCGATAAATGGTAAGTTAGAAGGCTTACTCCCAGTAGCTATAATCGTGTTCTTGGCTTCAATTTCAGTCGTTTCTTTTCCAGCAATAGTGATATGCGTTGCATCCTTGAAACTTCCTAAACCTTCGTAAACATCAATCTTATTTTTCTTCATTAAAAAATCGATACCACCCGTAGTTTGATCAACAACAGACTGCTTACGAGCAATCATTTTTTCTAAGTTGACTTTTACCTCACCAGGAATATCAATACCGTGCTCCTCAAAATGCTTTACAGCATCTTCATAATGATGGGAAGAATCTAATAATGCTTTACTTGGGATACAACCTACATTAAGGCAAGTACCTCCAAGCGTTGCATATTTTTCAATAATTGCGGTTTTCATGCCGAGTTGTGCACAACGGATTGCTGCCACATAACCTCCAGGACCTGAACCTATAACTGCTACATCGTATGAATTCATAAGACTTTTTTTCGTGTTTTTAGCGAACACAAAAGTACAATATAGAATGATTAATTACGAATGACTAATGATGAATTTTAATACAAAGAGACTTTAGTTTCCTTTAATCCGAGAGACTTTAAATAATCCTTTACTTCAAAGCATCATCTCCACCTTTTTCGGCATGGTGAAGCAAGGTAAATCCATGTGGTCCTTTAGCATTTAGTGTATTTGGAGCAAACTCTAACATTGGCTTCAAAATATCCATTCTACCAAATAATGCAGCAGTAAAAATGTTGGCCTGTGCGCCATTATCAAGGAAGTATTGTGCAAGTTCTTTATACCCAACATGACTTGCTGCGCCTAGTCCTGTTTCAAAATCCCCGAGTTTCCAATCGTGTGCAGCGTTGATGAGATTTGGATGTTCTTCAAGAAGTTCTTTTACGACATCCATTTTGCCATGCGAAGCGCCCACAAATTTCTTCACTAAAGACTTATCTAATTGTGGTTCGTCTTGTTTTGCTTGAAATCCAAAAGATAGCATTGTGGCTGGAAACACAAGAACTCCCATTCCTGCAGATTTAATAAATTGACTACGTTTCATATTGATTAGTTTTTCAGAAAAGATAGAGAATAAAACTATCCCTCGTATTATATTTAACTTTGCTTTATGTTAATCTCCTACGAAGGAAAACCTAACATACTTCCCATCCCAACTGTAAATAACCAACAGCCATACAAGGCATGTTCAATGGATACCAAGAGTGTTGATTTGGTTTTCTTGAATGTCAATGCAAACAAGATGCCGCCAATAAAAGTGAGAAACATCACCAACGTATTTTTAAAGAATATATGAGCTAAAGAAAACAACACCGCGTTTATGAAAATGAATAACCATTCGTTTTTAAATAAGGATTCGTAACGCTGAAAAAAGAACGTGCGATAGATAAGTTCTTGAGGATATACTGAGAACACAGAGTAAAAAAACAGAATAAAAACCCACAACTTTGGTTTATTTTTCATCACTGTGAATAGACTTTCTATATCTTCAAACCACATATAAATAATAGTTATTATCGCAATAATTATAAGTTGAATGAACGTTCGTTTCCAAAAAGCTTTCCAATTGAGATTGGTTGCCATTTTGAATTTATTGTTCTCCACTTTTAGCAACACGAAAATGATATAGCTAAAACCAACAATACCAATCCCTAGTTTTATCCAAGGCGAATAAGGCACTGCAAAACTCACTGGAACCATAACGAAAATAATGAAGAATTCTATTAACTTATATTTTGCTGTCTGCATACTAAATAGTTATGGCGGTTGTATGTTTAACTTCGTTAATCATGAACATACTGTGTGTACTGCCTATATGGTTAATGGTTGTTAATTTCTTTACCATAAATTCTCTAAACTCATCCATATCTTCAACATGCACTTTTAGCAAGTAGTCATAATCGCCACTAATATGATAACATTCCAATACCTCCTGCAAGTTAGCAACTTCTTTTTCGAATTTAACAACATAATCCTGCGAATGCTGAATCAACTTGATATGGCAAAATGCTACAAAAGCTTTATGAACT
>CALDUJ010000050.1 GCA_937923735.1 uncultured Flavobacteriaceae bacterium
AAAACAGACTATCAAAGTCTTTCTCGTAATTTACTTCTGAATCATAAATAACTGAATAGGTGGTTCCGAATACAGCACCTGCAATTTTGGTGTTTTTTAGCTCTTTCTTACAAGACACTATCAAAAAAAGCACTAAACCTAATAGAAGTATTTTCTTCATTTAATTTAAATTATCCTCAATGACTTGAATACCATTATACTCTAACACATAATCTTCATCCAAATACACTGGTAATTTTTCATCTTGTGCATTTGCTAGACCGACCCCTGCATATAAAACTTTAGCGTCTTTTTCTCTGGCATGTTTCTTAAAGGTTTCCATCCAAACAATATCATAGTTATTCGGATTGTCAGGCAAGATTACTGCTTTAACAAGCACAAAAAAATACTGGCTATTCTTATCAATACATACAAATTGTGGGTGTTTTTTCAACTTGCTATTTATAGCTACAAATTCAAAACCACGTTCTTCTAATTCCTTACCAACATGATTCATGGCGAGGTTATGCAATTCCTGTTCTGTAAGAGCTTTACCCATGTTACAAAAATACGATAATCAAAAAGTTTTCACCTCAATTTTGTATCTTGATAATGCAAAACTCAAGATATGAAGACCTCATCCAGATTAGAACAAGCTATAACAAAATTATACACCGCATTTTATAATAATCATCTTAATCCAGAGTGTGCAAAGCAATGTGCTGTAGGCAATATCTGCGACAATACAGATTCTTGGAAACACCTAAGTGATCGACATGGCTCAACACAACTAAATTACGTTGGATTGGTTAATCAGAATTTGGGGAAGAGGTTTTTTGGATATTCCCCTCTAGAACTTCTCAAAATTGAGGCAGCATTCTTAAAAAGTTGTGGTTATAGCCTACCGTTGAGGCATGATGGAATAAAACCAGAAAATCCAACTGACGACGATACTCTTTTCATGGGACTATCTGCAGTTATAGAATTATTATGTGAGCTTGATGATGTTAAAAACATGATGAATCAATATATAGATTTGCTTCATTTAAAGCGTACAAATTTAGAGATAGAAAACGTATAGCCAGGTATAGAAATTTCTGTATCCATTTCTAACTCATACCAAGGGGAATTATCTAAATCTTCAAAATTTTTCAACAAATGGACACTTTGAGCAGGTGTATTACCTTGAAAAAGCAAAAAGCGCTTTTCTCCTGAGCTATTTTTTATTTTATCGGCAATCATAACCACATGTCCTGGAGAACCTCCTACTATGAGCATATCACCTATTTGAAGGTCGTTAGTTGAAGTTATCTTGGGTAATTCGTGATATAGTGACAGCGTACCAGAATAATTAAATATAAGATTCAAGTACTTATAGAAGTTTTCTTTAGAATCGTCTTTTCTAGCTGTTTTATGAAATGTTACTTTATTACCATTGATTTTGGGGCGATACCCTTCTGCATATTTACTCCAAGAACAATAATCACCACTCGTAAAGTTAAAGCCTATTTTATCCTTTTGATTAGTTTCCCAAAGATATTCGCTACGTATCCTAATAAGCGCATCTGCACATTGTTGCAAGCCATTACTCGGAACATCTATGTCTAAGACTCCTATATGTCCTTGTTGAAAAAAATACGGATTACCATCATAATTAATAACCTTACTACCATAAGTCTTTAGATTATAGTTTCTGACATATTCTTGAAAAGAAGTTTCTGAGAACGTATCTCTTATAAATCCTTCAGGTACTTTTACGCGTGACAAAATAGTTAAACCTTCTTTGTTTAAATAGTTAGGCTTAACAACAATAGATGCTACAGTTTGCCTAACAGGTTTAAATTGTATGACGATAATGGTGATGCCAACTAAAATAGCAAAGAGGAATAATAGCTTTTTCATATATTTTCCATGAAAATGGAAATCTTTTTAATATACTGTACTATGTAAAAACGAGAAAACCCAACACTTTCGTATTGGGTTAATTTTTTATTTTAAGATTCCTCGACTCCGCTCGGAATGACATTTTTTTGCCAAATGGCGATTATCGCCTAGCCTCCGAAGTCATCAAACCTGATATGCTCATCAGGAATTCCGAAGTCTTCTCCCATTTTCTGCACTGCTTGGTTCATTAATGGTGGTCCACAGAAATACAATTCGATATCTTCTGGTGATTCATGGTGATTCAAATAATTATCTATTACTACTTGATGTACGAATCCTACGAACCCATCACCTTCAGCATTGATATCCTCTTTTACTTTCCAGTTATCTTCTTCTAATGGCTCTGATAATGCCAAATAGAATTTAAAATTAGGGAAGTCTTTTTCTAATTTATAGAAATGCTCAAGATAGAATAGCTCACGCTTGGAACGTCCACCATACCAATAAGTTACTTTACGACCAGTTTTCAAGGTTCTGAATAAGTGGTATAAATGCGAACGCATTGGTGCCATTCCAGCCCCACCACCTACATATAACATCTCTGATTCTGACTCATTTATGAAGAATTCTCCATAAGGTCCAGAAATAGTTACTTTATCGCCTGGCTTCTGATTGAAGATATAAGAAGACGCAATGCCTGGATTTACATCCATCCATCCATTCTTGGCACGATCCCATGGCGGCGTTGCAATACGCACATTCAGCATGATTTCTCGGCCTTCAGCAGGATAAGAAGCCATAGAATAAGCCCTCTCAACCACTTCAGTATTCTTCATGACTAATGGCCATAATCCGAATTTATCCCACTCTACTTGAAACTTATCTGGTGTTTCATGTTCTTCTGGGTGCGCAGTGATATCCATATCCTCGAACTTGATTTCACATGGCGGAATCTCAATCTGAATATAGCCTCCAGCCTTATAACCCATATCTTCAGGAATTTCAACTACAAACTCCTTGATAAAGGACGCCACATTATAATTACGAACTACAGTTGCTTCCCACTTCTTAATACCAAAGACTTCTTCAGGAATGGTAATATTCATATCCTGCTTTACCTTTACTTGGCAAGATAAACGTGCTCCATCTTTTAGTTCTTTACGAGTAAAGTGTGGTGTTTCAGTTGGTAATGCTTCTCCTCCACCTTCTAACACATGACATTCACATTGAATACATGTTCCACCTCCACCACATGCAGATGGTAAAAAAATCTTTTCGTTTCCTAAGGTTGTTAATAAGGTTCCTCCAGAAGCTACTTCAATCTCTTTTTCTCCATTGATGGTAATCTTAACTGGCCCAGAAGGTGCCAATTTTTGCTTTACGAACAATAACAAAGACACTAGCAAAAGTGTAATTAGTAAAAATGCTGCAACTGTTGCTATAATTGTTCCAATAGTATTTGCTGCTAATAATATCATGCTTCTATTGTGTTTTTGTATTGTTAGCTAATTCTTTTGTTTCAGACTTCTCAGCTTCGCTAGAAGTGACGGCCTTATTTAATTCTTCCACAAGGACTGTTTTTTCTTCTTTCTCAGCGACATCATCTCCTCCTGTTAACATCCCTCCAAAACTCATGAATCCTATTGCCATAAGACCAGTAATAATAAATGTAATCCCTAAACCTCTTAGTGCAGGAGGAACATTAGAATATCTGATTTTTTCGCGAATAGCTGCTATCGCTAGAATTGCAAGGAACCAGCCTATTCCTGATGATATACCATAGTTAAACGCTAATCCCAGACTAGCTATCTCTCTTGATTGCATGAATAATGAGCCTCCTAAGATTGCACAGTTAACTGCAATCAGTGGTAAGAAAATACCAAGCGAATTATATAAAGATGGAGAAAACTTCTCAACAATGATTTCTACCAATTGCACCATGGTTGCAATAGTTGCTATAAACATGATAAATGATAAGAAACTTAAATCGTA
>CALDUJ010000051.1 GCA_937923735.1 uncultured Flavobacteriaceae bacterium
CCAACCATGGCTTTAGGAACTTCGACTACGATAGACATGACATTAGAGCCTGCAAACGTATCTGAACCTGGGTCATTAAACCCAGTAGCTGTTCCTCCTATAATCGCGCTATACTGAGCGAAATCCATAAAGAAAGGATCATCACGTGGACCAGCAAAGAAACTCATACCCGCATTTGTTGCTACATTAGCAGTAGAACCATAAGCCGTGATATCTACAACACCTTGTGCAGAAGCAGTTGTCATAACCGTACTATTTAATCCTGTTGTGGTTGGTGCAGTTGGACCAAAGAAGTACATCTTACCATCTCTTGCAATTGCTTGAATAACCAAATCCTCGACATTATCACCTGAGGTATCGATATTGAATTCTACCATTACATTTTCGTCAAATGCCGCTGTTGCAGATGCCTCTGGACTTAATAAGCCTTGAACATTTGCTACAAAGACCACATTGTCTGTGTCTTGACCTTGAAACGCATAATAATCTGTGATATCACTTGTACCACCTTGTACAGCTGGAGCATCAATGTGATCCGCTGCTACCATAAAGAAACCTGCAATTGTTAATGCTCCGATTCCTAGAATAACTTTCATTTTTTTCATAATACTTGAGATTTTTGTTGTTTATTTTTTGATTCTCGAGTACACTTACGGAAAAAAGTGAAAGACGGTTTTGTTAAAGTTTAATTCACGTTAAACTGCATCAGTATTTTGATACCTTTACATTAATGAAAACACTTGATAAAAATTCTATTCTTGCTCTTCTGGAGCTTAATAAGAAGCGCTTAATGCATGAGATAAACCAGAGTAAGGAATTAATGCAGTTGATATCTAAATCCACAACCCAAGACTTGAGTGATGACGAATGGAAACAAGTAAAAGATCAGATGTTGGATATATTTAAATCGATTCCTGCACTGGCTATTTTTTTATTACCAGGTGGTATGTTACTCCTACCATTAGTCATTAAATTGATTCCTCAATTAATGCCCTCGTCCTTTACTATGACAGAATTTGAAGATGATAATAGTGATGCATAAAAAAATCCAGACGTTTCGGTCTGGATTGTAATGTTATTCTTCTTCGTCTGAATCGGATTCATCAAGTAAATCCAGCAACTGATGTTTCTGAAGTAGGTTATACCATTGAATGATTTTCTTTATATCACTAGCATATACTCGGTCTTCATCATAATCAGGCAACACTTCAAAAAAGTATTCTTCTAGCTTGTCTTTACTTTCTTTGTGTCCAATAGCAGTTGGCTTACCGTCTTCTTTTTCTTTTATTTTCTTCAATACTTCGCGAAGCGGTAATTCTTCACTAAGCGTATAGATAGCGATTTCACTTAATATACTTACATTATGCTGTATACCTACAGAAATACGCTTACCGTCAAGTAATGATTCAGCTAAAAAACCAGTTCTAGTCTGTGCTTGTACTTTATATAACCCTGGTCTTCCAGAGACCGAAAGTATTTTATCTAAACCCATACATATAATTTCAAGTCGGCAAATATCTTCGCTTTGCCTTAATAATCAAAATATTTAACGCTTCTTTTTCATATCTGGAAATTTCATGCGGTAATCCGCATCAATTTTTCCTTTTGAAATCTTTGTTAGCTTCCCTTTAATTAAACGCTTTTTTAAGCTTGATAGTTTATCTGTAAATAGAATCCCTTCAATATGGTCGTATTCATGCTGAATGACTCTTGCAGCTAATCCTGTAAAAGATTCTTTATGTTTTTTGAAATCTTCATCATAATATTCAATGGTGATATCCGGCTTTCTAAAAACATCTTCACGTACATCAGGAATACTCAAACAACCTTCGTTAAATGCCCACTCATCGCCTTCTTCTTCTACAATTTTAGCATTAATAAAGGTTCTTTTAAAGTCCTTTAGAAAAGCTCTCTCATCATCTTCAAGTACATCATCCTCGGCAAATGGTGACGTGTCTACCAAAAAAATCCTTATTGGTAATCCTATTTGCGGTGCGGCAAGTCCAACACCATAAGCACCATACATGGTTTCATACATATTTTCAAGAAGTTCCTTTAATTTAGGGTAATCCTTATCTATGTCTTTTGCTTTTTTCTTTAGTACGGGAGTTCCGTAGGCTACTATTGGTAATATCATCTTATTTATTGTAAAGGTAACTTTGCAGGATAATGGTCGCGCTAATTTCGTCAACGAGCCCTTTATCTTGTCGCTTCTTTTTTCCTAATCCGCTATCAATCATTGTTTGGAATGCCATTTTTGACGTAAATCGTTCATCAACACGTTTAACAGGGATTTCTGGAATCTCTTTTTTTAATGTTTCAATAAATGGAAGAATAAGAGCTTCACTTTCAGAAATCTCATTATTCATCTGCTTTGGTTCACCGAGAACAAATAGTTCTACAGCTTTATCCTTTGTATACTTTTTTAAAAAATCCATCAGCTCACTTGTAGCAACAGTGGTCAGTCCAGAAGCAATAATCTGAAGTTCATCAGTAATCGCAATTCCGGTGCGCTTTTTTCCATAATCTATCGCTAAAATGCGTGCCATTTTGAATTTTCAGCAAAAATACCATTTATATAATAACTCCTGTAAATATTGTGCCAATATTAAAGCGAAGCCATTATCTTTGCGAAAACATTGAATTTTTATGACACAATTACAGAATATCATTGAAGATGCGTGGGATAACCGCGAATTATTAAAAGAAGAATTAACGCAGAATGCCATAAGAGAAGTTGTTGAATTATTGGATGGTGGTACCTTAAGGGTTGCGGAACCAACTAATGATGGATGGCAAGTAAACGAATGGGTGAAAAAAGCTGTTGTCCTTTACTTCCCGATACAAAAAATGGAAACTTTGGAAGTTGGTATTTTCGAGTATCATGATAAAATTCCATTAAAAAGAAACTATGCGGATAAAGGGATTCGTGTAGTACCTCATGCCGTTGCACGTCACGGAGCTTATATTTCTAAAGGCACCATATTAATGCCAAGTTATGTAAATATTGGTGCTCATGTTGATGAAGGCACTATGGTAGATACTTGGGCAACTGTTGGTAGTTGTGCGCAGATTGGAAAGGATGTACATTTATCTGGTGGTGTGGGTATAGGTGGTGTTTTAGAGCCACTTCAAGCTGCTCCAGTAATTATAGAAGATGGTGCATTTATTGGTTCTCGTTGTATTGTTGTTGAAGGGGTTCGTGTTGAAAAAGAAGCTGTACTTGGCGCCAATGTCGTACTAACTATGAGTACAAAAATTATTGATGTTACTGGAGATACACCTGTTGAAACTAAAGGTGTTGTACCAGCGAGATCTGTTGTAATCCCTGGAAGCTACACAAAATCATTTCCCGCAGGTGATTTTCAAGTGCCATGTGCGATTATTATTGGTAAGAGAAAAGAGAGTACTGATAAGAAAACGTCTCTTAACGATGCCCTTCGCGAGCATAATGTAGCAGTGTAATTTTATACTATATTTGTTCAAAACCATGATTTAATGCCAAACTTACTACGTAAATTCAGCATGAGAATGTTGCGGAAGATGAAGTTTTTGCCACCAAAAATATATGCTCATTTTCTCTATGAGCATTACACAGGTAAAAAATTGAATCTAGAAAATCCGCAAGAATTCAATGAGAAAATCCAATGGCTAAAGGTTTTTTATCATCCAAAAATTTTAAATCAATTAGTAGACAAATATGCTGTAAGGGAATATGTAGAAGAAAAAATAGGACCACAATACCTTAACGAGATGTATGGCATTTACAATAGTCCAGAAGAGGTTAATTTTGACAAACTACCAAACAAATTCGTTATAAAAGCAACGCACGCAAGCAGTTATAATTTAATAGTTACTGACAAGGGCAATCTTAACATATCAAAAACCAAAAAACTATTTAAGAAATGGCTTGGTAAAAGTCAATATTATCGTACTGGGCAAGAATGGGCCTATAAAGACGTCCAACCGAGGTTACTTGCAGAAAAATTCTTAAAAGAGGACGGTCAGGATTCCCTTATCGACTATAAATATTATTGTTTTAGCGGAAAGGCAAAACTCTTAGAGGTGCATTTAGACAGAGCCCAGAAACACAAACGAGGCTTTTATGATTTAGAATTTAATAAGTTACCCTATAGATATGTTTCAGTGGAAAAAAGTATTTCAACTGAGCTCGAAAAGCCTAGTAATTTTGAAGAAATGCTCAAATTATCTGAGGTATTAGCAGCTAACTTTCCTTTTGTTCGTGTAGATTTCTATTCGATTAAAGGGAAGTCTGTTTTTGGAGAGTTAACCTTTTATCCATCAGATGGAAGGAAAGATTTACACCCAGACAAATACAACAAAATTATGGGTGACTGGATTACACTTCCAAAGCTCGAAAAGGGTCAAAAAGAGATAACAGAGATTTAACGCCTATAATTCGATTAGTAACCAATGAAAAAAAATGGTGATACAGAACATCCTATTGACGCTGTAATACTATGGGTAGATGGTAGTGACCCTATGCATCAGCAAAAAATACTCCCTTATGTAAAAAATCCTGAGAGCGTAAAATCCAAGAAATTTAGGACGAGATTCGACCAAGTAAATGAAATTAAATTCACTATTGATTCTATTTTAAAATTTGCATCTTACATTAGAAACATATATATCGTTACAGATAATCAAACTCCTAATTTTTTAGAGGATAAAACTATAAAAGACAAATACAATAGTGTAACCATAATTGATCACAAACAAATATTTAAAGACTACGAAAACTATTTACCCGTTTTTAATTGTCGACCCATCGAAACTTGCATACATAGAATACCACATTTAGCAGAGCATTTTATCTATTTAAACGATGACTTTTTTTTGATTAACAAAACAAAGCCCACAGATTTCTTTAAAGACGGTCTCCCTATTCTAAGAGGAAAGTGGCTTAAGTTTCCGGAGGATATAGTTCTCAAGAAGTTTAAAAAACCTAGAATTGGTCATAAAACTGCTCAACAAAAAGCAGCAAGACTTGTAGGATTTAATAAATACTATAATTTTAGACACACACCTCACCCCTTAAGAAAATCCACCTTCGATAATTATTTTAAAGATAATGAACATGTGTTTTTAGAAAATATAAAACACAAATTTAGGAACGAAAACCAATTTACACCTCAAGGTTTAGCAAATCATTTAGAGATAAAAAATAAATCTTGCGTTCTAAAAAATGATTTGCAATTAATGTATATAAGGTCTTATAAAAAGCCCTTATTTTGGTATAAATACAAATTAAATACTAAAGACAAAGGAAAATTATTTCTTGGTTTACAAAGCTTAGATCTTGCCCCGACGCCTATTTTAGAATATGTACTCGAGTGGTTGAAAAAGCGTGTAAATTAGTATTATATTTAAGAATTCTAATACTTAACTCATCAAATGAAAATCATTATTCTCGCAGCAGGCATTGGCTCTCGCCTTGGTAATCCATTTCCCAAGCCGTTAACACCATTAAAAAATGGTAAGAGCATTATGAAAATGCAAACCGACAATATTGCGTCTCGCTACGATATAGATGATATCAATGTGGTTGTAGGCTTTAAAAAAGATTTAATTATGGAACGCTTTCCAGAATTAACTTACGTATACAATCCATTTTTTGACAGAACTAATACGTCAAAAAGTTTGTTACAAGCCTTAAAAAAACATAAGGATAAATCTGTGTTATGGTTTAATGGTGATGTGGTTTTTGATGAAAAAATTCTTGATATACTTAACCCATCGATTGAAGCGAACGTATCTTTTGTTGCCGTTAATACGAGTAAAGTTGCTGAAGAGGAAGTAAAATATACTTTAAAGGGTGGTTATATAAACGAGCTTTCTAAAACTGTGGAAAATGGTTTAGGTGAAGCTGTCGGTATTAATTTCATTTCTTCCAACGACATCAAAAAATTTATTAGTCGTTTAGAAGAATGCGACCCTAACGATTATTTTGAAAGAGGACTAGAATTGGCCATTGAAAAAGATGGTCTAAAAATAAAAGCAATAGATATTTCTCAATACAATTGTATGGAAATTGATTTTATTGAAGATTTAGAGAATGCTAATAACATGCTTTAAATGAAAGTAATTCTTTTTTGCCAGAATAATTATGCCTTCGGAATTTTAGAGCCAATCAAACAAGTACTTGTTGAGAAAGGATATGACTTCATTTGGTTTGTTGTAGAGAAGATAGTCAAAGACTTTCCATTTTCTTCAGATAACCACACTTCCAATATTTTGGATTTAATAGTTTATAAAAGTGATGTTATTTTTGTACCTGGAAATGAAGTACCTTATTATTTAAGAGGACTAAAAACCCAGATATTTCATGGATTGGCGGGCGAAAAAAAAGGACATTTTAGGATGCGCCATTATTTCGATTTATATCTAACACAAGGACCCTATTTCACTAACAGGTTTAATGATTTAAAAGCAGATTACAAAGACTTTGATGTTGTAGAAACTGGCTGGCCTAAGCTGGACGTTTATGGTAAAGATAAAGCTTCATACAGCGAGGAGAAGACAGAACTTCTGAGTAAATACAATGCTCAAAAAATACTCTTGTATGCACCAACTTTTTCTCCAAAGCTAACCTCTGCTCCTTTTTTAGTTGAACCACTAAAACAACTAATTAAAAATTCATCTTACCTAATATTAATAAAGTTCCATCCGTTAATGAGCGAAGAGTGGGTTAAAACATATAAAGAACTTGCCGAAAATCATACAAACTTGATAGTTCAGGAAGAAAAGAATATTATTAAATTTTTATTGATGACTGATTTACTAATTAGCGATACGTCTTCAGTGGTCTATGAGTTCTTATTACTAGATAAACCAGTTATTACTTTTAAAAGTATTTCTCAGAACATAAATTGGGAGAATTCAGAAGATTATGACTCTTTAACTTCTTTAGTTGAAAGCAATTTAAATGAAGACCCATTTGCTACACAACGACAAACTATCTATAACGAATTTCATCCTTACAATGATGGAAAATCCGCATTAAGAATGGTTGAAGCTGTTGAAGAATATATTCATACTAATGGAGTTCCCGAAAAAAGAAAGTTATCCTTTTTAAGACGTATGAAAATTCATAAGATTTTCGGAAAACCTAATAATTCATAAGTGTTTAAAAAACCATGAGATTAACCTTAATCATTATTTTTTTAACAACTACGCTTTGTTTTTCGCAAAAGCAATATGAATTTGATTATCTAATCGAATATGAATTGACTACTTACAAAGATTCTATAAGGCCTAAAAATCGTCTCCTAAGAAATAAGGATAAAATCTCAAAAAAATACTATCTCACTAACTCTAAAAAAAACAATTACACTGCAATTATCACTGAATTTGACAGTCTTAATTACTCTATGGAATTTGTTGATTACAATGGAATATATTCAAAAATCAATTTTTTGAAATCTGAATTAAATAAAGCTGAGTTTATCAAAATTAAGTGCCAAAATGTATCTAAGTTTAGTAATCCATTTAAATATCAAATAAGAAATTATAGTTTTTCTGAATTCAACGATACTATACTAAATGATAAACCATACGGGGTGCACAAATTTGCCTCGATAAAGCCTAATCGCATAAAAAGAAAAAAACTTGGGAGCGAATTTTATATTATTGATAAAGAAACTTCATTTCATTTACCAATTCTTAACCGTGCAACGGCATACGAGGAATGGAAAAAAGAAAGAAATATTCCTAATGGGATTTTTATCGAAAAGTATTTTATAAATTATTTTGGACATTTAAGTTCAAAGGAAAAACTAAAAGGTTATTGGAAAGTAAATAAGAAGATTATAGTTGATAGCGATTGCGATTACACAAAAAAATAATTGGATTTATGAGTAAGAATCTTTATTCCTTCAAACAAATAATAAACAGTTTATAATTATAGCTTCTAAAACTAACATATCAAAAATATCTGCTCTCCTTATTACCTATGATGAGGCTAATCACATAAGAGAAGTCATTAATACTATCTCTTTCGCTGATGAAATTATTGTTATTGACTCTAAAAGTACAGATGGTACTTTAGACATTTTAGATGAATTCAAAAATGTAAAAGTTATTACCAGAAAATTCAAAAATTTTCCTGATCAACGGAATTTTGCTATCAGTCAAGCCTCGAATGAATGGATTTTGTTTATCGATGCAGATGAGCGGATTCCCGAACCGCTTAAAAATGAGATTCTTGAAGTTATTGATTCGGATACGGATAGAGCTGGTTTTATGTTTAGAAGGCAGCATTTCTTCAATCAAAAACCGATTAACTACAGCGGGTATCAAACAGACACGACCTATAGATTATTCAAAAATGGTAAAGTGACATATGATGAGCAGAAAACAGTTCATGAAATGCCTATTATAGAAGGAAAAAGTGCCATACTAAAACATAAAATGCTTCATTATTCTTTTACAACAAAAGAAAATTTTAAAGCCAAAACCGAAAACTATAGTAGGTTACAAGCTTTGGAGTTATATAAAAAAGGTAAAAAAACTAATCTATATCATCTCACGGTAAAACCTGCCTATAAATTCTTATATAACTATATTTTTAGATTAGGATTTTTAGATGGTAAAGAAGGTTTTGATATTTGTTATATCAATGCCTATGGGGTGCATTTTCGATACAAAGAGTTAAAACGTTTATCACTTAGTTCTCTTAAACAATAAGGTCTTTTTAAGCTGTTTTTTTCTTTTTACTGAAGCTTTGAATTTTTGCACTTCGCTCCACATAGCATCAAACACTTTATTGTAAGATTCTCCAGAAGATTTAGCATATTCATCACTCATGATTTCCACCATAGATTTAATTGGTGATAAACGTGCGAAATTTTTCATTCTCGTTGAGAAATCCATAGCTCCAAATGTCATTCTATTTAAATCAACTAAATAAAAATTATAGTTAGTTACTTCTTTCACAATTAGTGTATTTCCAGGAGAGTGATCTAAGAATTGGATACCTTTTTCATGTAACTCATGGGTGAACCTTGTAAAAGCTCGCAAAATGGCATCATAATCCGGATACTTTAAATCGTTAATTAATTCGCGATAAGTTAAATCATACTCCAATTGTTCGCTCACATAGAAGCTTCTGCCAAATAACAAGCCATTAGAATCTTGATAGTAAGCGATTGGCTGTGGTGTCCCAATACCAATTTCCGTGAGTTTTTGAGCATACTCAAAAGAACGTTGCGCCTTTCCTTTTCTGAAGTATTTATATACAATTCTGTTAAAAATATTAGGAACCTTGAAGGACTTCACATTCACAACAATAGTATCTAACTTAAAAAGCTTTAATGTATTTCTGTTTTCTTTTATAATGTCATCTTGAGACCCATCAAAACTAGCTATAATAGCATCTATTGCAGCTTGTTTATCTTTGTACTTGCTATGAAATACCTGCTTCATTTGGCAATATTACAACTTTTCCAAATTGTGATAATTCATTATATCCTTAAAAGTTGCTTAAAACAAATCTTACCTTTGCACAAAATTCATCCTCATAACTACAGGCATGTCAAGAATAGAAAATGATAACGCAATAAAAGTCTTAAAAGAAGGTGGTATTATACTCTACCCTACAGATACTGTTTGGGGCATTGGTTGTGATGCTACAAATCCGGCGGCTGTAGCAAAAATTTATAAGTTAAAACAGCGCGTAGAATCTAAAGCACTAATATGCCTAGTTAATAATTTTGCAATGCTTGAAAGATATGTAGATAATGTTCCTAATATAGCGTACAATATTCTCGAATTAGCAGATAAACCAACGACAATTATTTACGACAATCCGGCTGGTGTCGCAGAGAATTTAATAGCTGAGGACGATACTTTGGCCATACGTGTTGCTTCAGATGAATTCTGCCAAAAACTAATACGTTATTTCGGTAAACCAATTGTCTCTACTTCAGCAAATATTAGTGGTGAACCAACACCAAAAAGCTTTAAAGAAATAAGCGATGAAGTTTTAAAAGGTGTGGACTATATCGTAAATTTGCATCACGAAAAAAAGGCATCAAATCCATCGGCCATAATTAAGTTAAGTAATGATGGGAAGGTGCAAATTATAAGAGATTAAAAACCCGCCACTAATACACGAATATTTATGTCGAACATCATTTATAAAGACGAAAGTTATTCGATTGTCGGTATATTATTTGAAGTTTATAATAATTTGGGGAGTGGTTTTTCAGAGATAGTTTACAAAGATGCTATCGAATATGAATTAAATACTTTAAATATTCCATTTAAAAGGGAAAAAGAGTTTGTTGTTAATTATAAAAATATCATTTTACCCCATAAATTCTATGCTGATTTTGTTGTCTACGATAAAATTATTTTAGAGGTTAAATCAGTTGAAAATCTGCATGACAAGCATACTGCTCAATGCATAAATTATTTAAGGGTCTCAAAGTATAAACTAGCCATATTAGCTAATTTTCATCGAGATTTATTAGATCATAAACGTATCGTCTTATAATAAAAAATTAGTGAATTCGTGGCAAAGCAAAATTACAAAGAAGCCTTACAAAACGACATATTCGAGATCATCTCTAGGTCCTCTGAAGAACTTGGGCTAGGTAGTTATGTTATTGGTGGATTTGTCCGCGATTTTATTCTTAAAAGAGGAACTCATAAAGACATAGATGTTGTCGCCATAGGCAGTGGTATTGAACTTGCTAAACAAGTATCCAAAAACATTAAAGGCAACCCTAAAGTTCAAATATTCAAGACTTATGGCACAGCCATGTTGAAATACAAAGACATGGAAATCGAATTTGTAGGTGCAAGAAAGGAATCCTACAATAAAGACAGTAGGAATCCAGTGGTGGAAGATGGGACACTTGAAGATGACCAAAACCGCCGTGATTTTACAATAAATGCTTTAGCACTCGACCTCAACAAATTAAATTTCGGGGATTTACTAGACCCATTTAATGGTATACAAGATCTAAATAGCAAAATCATTCGTACACCGTTAAATCCTGACATCACCTATTCAGATGACCCGTTGCGTATGCTTCGCGCTATACGTTTTGCAACCCAATTAGGATTCAGGATTGAAGATCAATCTTTAAAGGCTATTACTCGTAATAATGAACGTATAAAAATTATTACCAATGAGCGCATCGTTACAGAATTACATAAAATCCTTGAATCTGATGTGCCATCTATAGGCTTTTTATTATTAGAAAAAACAGGTTTATTAAAATATTTTCTACCAGAATTAACTGCTCTAAAAGGCATCGATGAAATTGAAGGACAGCGCCATAAAGACAATTTCTATCATACCTTAGAAGTAGTAGATAATATTTGTAAATATACAGATGATGTTTGGCTACGTTGGGCAGCTTTACTTCATGATATTGGAAAAGCACCCACAAAGAAATTCCATAAAAAAATTGGATGGACGTTTCATGGACATGAATTTAAAGGTTCCAAAATGGTATATCATTTATTCAAAAGATTGAAAATGCCATTGAATGACAAAATGAAATTTGTTCAAAAAATGGTATTAATGAGTTCAAGACCCATCATTCTGGCAGAAGATATGGTAACCGATTCTGCCGTAAGACGATTAGTATTTGATGCAGGAGATTATGTTGAAGACTTAATGACACTTTGCGAGGCAGATATTACTACCAAAAACCCAAAAAAGTTCAAGAGATATCACAATAATTTTAAAATTGTTAGAGAGAAAATTGTTGAAGTAGAGGAACGTGACCATATTCGTAATTTCCAGCCACCTGTAACTGGCGAAGAGATTATGAAAACCTTTAACTTAAAGCCTTCCAAAGAAATCGGCATCATAAAAGAAAGGATAAAAGAAGCTATTCTTGAGGGTGTTATACCAAACGAATATGAAGCAGCTTACGAATTGATGTTAAAAGAAGGAGAAAAATTAGGATTGAAGAAAGTAAACAGTAAACAGTAGCAGTATGCAGTCAATGATCAAATAGTTTAGTGTTTAAAGCTATAAAAGAGTAGAAACAAAAACATTCGCGTATTCGTGGCAAAACAAAAAAAAGATAACAGAAAAGTCATTTATTGGTTATTAACAGGATGCATTCTAATTTTTATTATGGTAGTTGTTGGTGGCATAACGCGTTTAACGCATTCAGGGTTATCAATCTCAAATTACAAACTCATTTCCGGTACTATCCCACCAATGAATGACATCGAGTGGCAAGAAGCCTTTGACCTGTATAAACAATATCCTGAATACCAAAAACTGAATAACAATTTCGAACTACAAGATTTTAAAGACATTTATTTTTGGGAGTGGCTACATCGTGTTATTGGTAGGTGTATTGGACTCGTTTTTTTACTACCATTCCTGTATTTTTTGATTACAAAACAGCTTTCAAAATCAACTGTAAAAAAATCGCTTATCCTTCTTGGTTTAGGTGCTTTTCAAGGATTTCTTGGATGGTATATGGTTAAAAGTGGTTTAGTAGATAGACCAGATGTCAGTCATTACAGACTGGCAGCGCACTTAACAACTGCCTTTATAACATTTGCATACACATTTTGGGTCGCTTTGGACTTAATGTTTCCAAACAAAAAAGAAATCAATAATGCATTCAGAAATTTAGTGAGGTTTGGATTAGTCATTCTATTAATCCAGATAATTTATGGTGCCTTTGTAGCCGGACTTGATGCCGGCTTTATTCACAACCATTGGCCAATGATGAGCGAGGGAAAATTTATGCACGAAACTGTTTATATAGAGCAAACACCTGTCCTAAAGAATTTTTTTGAGGGTAAAAGCGGTGTGCAATTCATTCATAGAATATTAGCATATGTAGTTGTTCTTTTCGTATTTCTAATTTGGAGAAAGTCTAGAAAAATTGAATTATCAAGTTATCAATCTAAGGGAATAAATGCCTTACTAATTTTAGTTGGGGTTCAATTTTTACTGGGAGTTTTAACTATACTATTACAAGTTCCGGTTTGGCTCGGAGTAGCCCATCAAGTTGGGGCTTTCTTCTTATTGAGTGCTATGACATTTACACTTCATAGATTCAGTAAATAATCACCAAATAACATATCTTTGTATTCTTAAACGATGCTTATGATTTACAGATTCAGAATCATATTAGATAACGATACCGAAGAAGATATTTTTCGTGATATTGAAATACGCGAAAGCGATACGTTAGAAGACCTACATAACGTCATTACACAATCTTTCGGTTTTGATGGCTCAGAGATGGCATCTTTTTATGTAAGTGATGATGAGTGGAACCAAGGTGAAGAAATTTGCTTGTTTGATATGAGTGGTGGTGTGGATTCTGTGCGAATGATGAATGAAACTTTAATAAGTGATGTCGTCTTCGAATTACAACCAAAACTTATTTATGTTTACGATTTTTTAAGTATGTGGACTTTTTTGGTAGAGTTAGCCGAAATAGTAGAAGTTGTAGAAGGTACCGACTACCCAAATCTTATGTTTGTTCATGGGCAGGTTCCTGACGAGGCGCCAGACAAGATGTTTGAGGCAGAATCAGATGATTTTGATTCTGAGTTTGAGGATGGTATAGATGTAGACGACTATGACGACTTAGAGTTTGATGAGAACTGGAATTAGAGATAATCCGTATTCACATTTTCGTAGTTACGTTTAATAAAGTCGAGCGCATTTTCAACTATCTCTCCCATATTTTTACATTTCTTAAACTTAACATCCGAGGTGTAATCACAAACTTTAGATTTAAGTTCGTTGATGTTTTTTTCAGTGGAAATACTATCATGAGTCATGCAATGCAATAATTCTTCAATTCTATCATCATAACTTAAAAGCCTTTTCGCTACAATGGAGCGTTCTTCTAATTTGTATTGGTCTATAGACTCTTTCTCAAACTTTTCCGAAACCAATTCCACCATTTTTAAATTCTCTTTAAAGAATTGAGGCCTATAAATATTAAACTTTCCTTCATAACATTGTTGATCAAAATCTATGGCTCGTATTTTAAAAACTACATGGTCAAAGTCATGAGTTGGAACAATAACGTAATTATACGAACGCATATCCCCAAGAAGCCTAATCATACATCGCTCATTAAATTTCACAAACTCCTTTGCTATTTGCGCTTTTTCAGATTCATTACAGTCCTTAAGCATTGTTTTAATAAACTCATCCCCAGGAATGCCAGCTATATGCTCTTCGATTAAAGTGTTTTTAAAAACCAAGAAATTAAGGTTGTATGGCGACAACATGTGTTCCAATTCTAAACCATAAACTCTTGAAGCATCTGCCTTTTTTACATAAAAATAGGTGTAATTATCATTGAGGATATTTCTAATTTTTACCCTAAATGGTTTCGAATTGCCAAAGGTGCAATAGTCAATTGAATCAATATTCAGGAAAGGGATGACTTTATCATTTCCATCAGAATGCAAACTATTATAAACCTTTTTAAGGCTTAAATCTATTTCTTCCCTCTCAAACTCGTTGTAATAAACCCTTACCCAAAGCGTATCAATGCCATCTTTATCATATACCACAACAGAGCCCTGAAAACGCAATAAGTCATCATAAAAAATAGGAATCCTGATATTCCTTTTATACTCCGTCAAATAATCATGCAATTTATTTGAGATAGGATAGGATGGTTTTTTCTTTGATATTTTAAGATCTTCCATAACATCTGTAATACTCAAATTTAAGCCTTTTATTTTTTGTTTGTAACATTTTGTGAGGAGCTTCGTCTTACTTCTATAACCAACCCGTTGCGAAACTACTTCGGAGCAAAAATCAATCAATTTGGAGTCTATACTCACAATCAACAATCTTACAAAAAAGTTTGGGTATCTCACTGCGGTAAGTGACCTTTCTTTTACCATAAACAAAGGAAATGTTTATGGAATTTTAGGGCCTAACGGAAGTGGTAAATCGACTACTTTAGGTATTGTTTTAAATGTTGTTAATAAAACTAGTGGTGATTTTCATTGGTTTGATGGAAATACCTCAACTCATGAAGCACTCAAAAAAGTAGGTGCCATTATTGAGCGTCCAAATTTTTATCCATACATGACGGCTATTCAAAACCTAAAATTAGTTTGTAAAATAAAGGGGGTCTCAGAAGATAAGATTGAAGAAAAACTAGAAGTTGTTGGATTATTGGAAAGAAAAGACAGCAAGTTCAAGACCTATTCGCTAGGTATGAAGCAACGTTTAGCAATTGCTTCTGCCTTATTAAATGACCCTGAAATACTAATACTTGATGAACCAACAAATGGTCTGGACCCTCAAGGTATTCACCAAATCCGTCAGATAATTAAAGACATCGCGAGTGATGGAACCACCATATTACTGGCATCTCATTTATTAGATGAAGTTGAAAAGGTATGCTCGCACGTTGTAGTATTAAGAAAAGGGGTGAAATTATACTCTGGTCGTGTGGACGAGATGATTAATAGTCATGGTTTCTTCGAATTGAAGAGCGAAAAACATGATGAACTTCTCAAAATTTTAGAGGAAGACCCTAAATTCGGAAATGTAAAAGTAGAAGACCAATTAATTACAGCATTTTTGAATGAAGCCATGGATGCATCAGAGTTCAACACATTAATGTTTGGAAAACAAATTACGCTCTCACATTTAGTAAAACGTAAGGAAAGTCTAGAAGAACAATTCCTTCAATTAACGGATAACAACTAACTCACTAGACTATGCTACGATTACTTCAAATAGAATTACAAAAACTTTGGCAAAATAGAACTAGTAAGGTATTAATATTTATATCTTTTGTTCTGCCGTTTACCGTATTGGTATTATCTTCAATTAAGATAAATTTCTTTGGATTTTTTACTCTAGAGTTAGGAGAACTTGGAATATTTAATTTCCCTATAGTATGGCACATCACAACATTTTTTGCTGCACAATTTAAATTTTTCTTTGCCATTGTAGTCGTCTCTATGATTGGCAATGAATACAGTAATAAAACCATAAAACAGAATCTAATTGATGGTTTAAGTAAGAAGGAATTTGTGCTTTCTAAGTTTTATACTATAATCTTCTTTTCCCTTGCAGCGACCATTTTAATTGGCTTAGCTACACTTTTAATAGGCCTTTATTATTCTAGCTATAATGAATTCAGAATCATTATTATGGAAATAGAATTCTTGTTGGCATATTTTGTCAAATTAGTAGCATTCTTTTCATTCTGTTTATTCATAGCAATGTGGATAAAACGTTCTGCTTTTGCATTAGCTTTCTTATTCGTTGTTTTTATTTTGGAATGGATTATCTTCGGACTCATGGCTTGGCAGGCTGAAAGCACTGATATTGCTGAGAAAATTCAAAATTTTTTCCCACTCAAATCAATGTACAAGTTAATAGATCAGCCTTTTCAACGTATTATTATGACCAAGTTTCCTGAGAAAACAGAAATAGCATACGACTATGCTGTACATTGGCATGAAATATCTATCGTTTTAGGTTGGACAGGGCTTTTTATCTTTTTATCGTATAGATTACTTAAAAAGCGAGATTTGTAATATATTTATCAGCTATTGCGCTTGTAAATATGAAAAAGATTTTATCCCTCATTATTCTTACGATTTCTTTTGGGCTTTATGCCCAACAGGAAGCTTCCAATTGGTATTTTGGTGAAAACGCAGGTATTCAATTTGATGCTGGAGCTGGTACTGTTACCGCAGTTACAGATGGCCAGTTAAATACGCGTGAGGGTTGTTCCTCTATCTCCGATGCAAACGGTAATTTATTGTTCTATTCTGATGGAACTACTGTTTGGAACAGAAATCACGTTGCAATGCAAAACGGAAATGGACTTCTTGGAAATTCGTCAAGTACTCAGTCGGCAATTATCGTCGCTAAACCTAGTGACCCAAACATCTATTATATTTTTACTGTAGACACTCGATTTCCTCAAAACTCCCCTGATGATGGCTTAAACTATTCTGAAGTGGATATGACTCTAGACGGAGGTTTGGGAGCAGTTACACTAAAAAACATAAATCTTATGAGTTTATGTTCCGAGAAAGTAAGTGCTGTACTAAAAGATTGTGTAACCAAATCTTTATGGGTAATTGCATTTGGTTCTTTGGCAGGAACTGGAGATGTCTTTAATACATATCATGCTTTCGAGATTACTGCAGCTGGAGTAAATACTACAGCAGTAACTTCATCTTTTCCTATTAGTATTGGAGAAAGAAGAGGCTATTTAAAGTTTTCTCCTGATGGTACAAAAATGGCTAGTGCCAATATGAATGATGGCCTTTTACTATACGATTTTGATGTAAATACTGGAATCGTAAGCAACCAACTTCCCTTACCTCTTAATGGTACGAACACTGCTTCGTATGGTCTTGAGTTTGCACCTAATAACGAATTATTGTATGTTCATTCTTCCAATGATTATTTTGATCCTAGTGGTGGTACTGGCAGCAATCCAGTTAATCACTCCTCGACGCTTTGGCAGTTTGACCTAACTGCTGCAGATATTCCTGGAAGTGCATTTGTATTGGATAACAGACAATTATACAGAGGTGGTTTACAATTAGGTCCAGACGGTAGAATATACCGAGCTTTAAGTGCTACCTATTTAGGAGGCCTTCCTTTTCTTGGTGTTATTAACAACCCAAATGTTTTGGGTGCTGGAGCGAATTATCAGCATAATGCTATTAGTTTAAATGGCAGAAACTCCAGTCAGGGATTACCACCATTTGACCAATCGTTATTTAACACAACCATAGATATTATTCAGGATCCAACTAATATTAGTACTACCAACTTAAATCTTTGTACTGGAGATACCTACACTTTAACAGCTCCAGACATTCCTGGTGCCTTATATACTTGGACTAGAGATGGTGTTGTCGTTGATGATGGTGACCTGATTTTTTATGAATTTGAGGTTACTCAAGACGGAGAGTATGAAGTACTCGTGGAACCCAACCCTTTGGATTGTGGTGATAATTTAATAGGATTAGCATTTGTAAGTTACTTTGCTAACCCTACCGCCACAGTAGCTCCACCAATAAGAATTTGTGATGATAATAATGATGGTTTGTGGTTATTTGATTTAACAGTACAAGATGCTATAATACTCAATGGACAAGACCCATTAATCTATGAAGTAAAATATTTTGAGTCTCAAGCAGAAGCTGATACCAATATGAATGAAATTATAGGTCTTCACGAAAACAATGGCAATCCGCAAGAGATTTTTGCCAGAGTTCAAAATATTGCAAATCCTAATTGTTTTGATGCTTCAACGTCTTTTTTTATTGAAGTTTTCGACACTCCAACAGCTAATGCAGTTGGCCCAATTACCGAATGCGACGATACTGTTGATGGGGATGATACAAATGGACAAAAAGAGATTAACTTAAATGCTTTGATTCCGTCAGTACTAGGAACTCAAAATCCCTCAGATTTTACTGTAACATTTCACATTGATGCTGCAGATGCTAGTACGGGTAACGCACCATTGGCAAGTCCTTATTATAATACCACTCCTTTTCAGCAAACTATTCACTACAGAATAGAAAACAATAACAACGCTACGTGTTTTAGTACGAGGTCTTTTGTTTTTACTGTAAACGGAATTCCCGCATCGTTTAATTCAACACTCATACAATGTGATGAAGATGGCACTGTAGATGGGATTACATTTTTTAATCTCACAGAAGCTAGTGATGTTATAACTGGAGGGTTACCAGGTGTGAATACTTCTTTTTATCTGAATCCGTTGGATGCGCAGAATGAAACTGGAGCAGTAGACGAAACGAACTTCGAAAATACCATAAACCCTCAAATAGTTTATGTTAGAGTAGAAGATGACCTTACTGAATGTTTTTCTGTTGCTGAATTAACTCTTGATGTAAGTATTACGGATATTAATAATGCCCAACTGACAAATTGTGATGATGATGGAACAGAAGATGGCTTCTATGAATTTACGCTTTCTGATGCAGATGCTGACGTTCTTGCTGGAGCACCGACTACTGTAGATGTTGTTTATTATGAAACCTATGATGATGCACTCTTAGAGGAAAACTCGATAGGTCCATTGTTTACTAACAATACACCATATTCGCAAATTATATACGCTAGAGCAGAAAATGCAAATGCTTGTTATGGTATTAGTGAAATACAATTAACAGTTTATGAATTACCAGATATCGTTACTGAAGAAGATGCCATTTACTGTTTGAATACATTTCCAGATACAATTACTTTAACTGCTGGTTTAAATCAAGGTATCCCATCTGATTATACATATCTTTGGTCTACTGGAGAAATGACACATGACATACAAGTAAATGCTACTGGTATTTATACTGTAACAGTAACAGATGCTAACAACTGTAGTAAAGATAGGATAATAACTGTTTTACCATCTAATATAGCAACTATTACAGATATTGAAGTCGTTGATGCTACCTCTAATAATACTGTTACAGTTTTAGTAACAGGTGAAGGTGATTACGAATATGCATTGGATAATGAATTTGGTCCATATCAAGACAGTAATATCTTTGAAGATGTAAGACCTGGAATTCACACTGTATATGTTAGAGATAAGAATAATTGCGGTATTGTTGATGAAATGGTTTCAGTTATTGGGTTTCCAAGATTCTTAACGCCAAACAACGATGGAAACAATGATACATGGCAGGTAAAGGGACTAGCAGCGCAATTTCAACCGAATACAAAAATTCTTATACATGACCGTTACGGCAAACTAGTTAAACAGCTTAATCCTTTAGGTCCAGGATGGGATGGCACTTTTAACGGAAAGCCTTTACCATCAAGCGATTACTGGTTCTTTGTCACTCTTCAAGACGGTCGGATTTTTAAGAGTCATTTTGCTCTTAAACGCTAAATTTAGACATCAGTTTCTTTCTTTTTAAAAACATTATCAATGCAGTTCGTCGAATAAAATTGTATTTAGCCTATCTTTTATATACTTTTCGCTCGTAATAATAAGGTACATACTTCTTAACAGCCCCAAATCGTTTCGAAGCCCCAACTAAACCTACTTATGACAAAGAAAGTTTGCTATTCTCTTTTTATCCTTTTGGTAGGCGTAATTCAAGGCGCTTTTTCCCAACAGATTACTGTAGATAATACTCGCAGTGCTCAGCAGCTTATAGAAAATAATTTGGTGGTTGGATGTGTAGAGACCTCCAACATTTCATCACCAATAAATGGTAGTGTAAATGGGATTTCGAGTTTTGGTTACTTTGAGAGAGGAAATTCCAACTTTCCATTTGATAATGGAATCGTGATTACATCTGGTGATGCGAGCTCAGCAGGAAACACAACCAATGCAAATATACTTAACGAAGGAAACACTAATTGGGGAACGGACCCAGATCTTGAAACTGCATTAGGTATCACGAATACTCTTAATGCGACTACAATTGAGTTTGATTTTATTTCAATCTCCGACCAAGTACAATTCAATTACATACTAGCTTCAGAAGAGTATTTTGGTAATTTTCCATGCGATTATTCAGATGGTTTTGCGTTTCTTATCCGTCCTGCTGGATCAGCAACTCCATATACCAATATTGCTGTAATCCCTGGAACGAACATACCAGTAAACACAAGTACCATACATGATGAAATAGTTGGGTTTTGCGCAGCTGAAAACGAACAATATTTCGATGGCTATAACCTCGGAGACACAAATTATAATGGAAGGACAGAAGTTTTAACTGCTACTGCTACTATTGTTCCGAATGTTCAATACAATATCAAACTTATAATTGCTGACTCAAGAGATTATAGATATGATTCAGCTGTTTTTATTGAAGGGAATAGCTTTAATGCAACTGTAGATTTAGGAAATGATATTACTACGTGCGCAGAAGAAGTTACTTTAGATGGTGATATTCAAAATCCACAAGCCACTTATCAGTGGTACGGAAATGGCACATTACTTAATGGTGAAACTAATCCAACCTTGGATGTTGTGCAAAGTGGCACGTACCAAGTTGTAGTAGACATTCCACTAAATGGAACAACATGCCAAATTGAAGATACTATAGAAGTAACACTAAGCTCAGAACAAGTGGCTGGAGATATTTCGGATTACGAGTTATGCGACGACATTAGCGGTGATGGTATTGAGTGGTTTGACCTTTCCACTAAAACCAATGAAGTAATCGCCGTGATGCCTCCTTCAAATTATCAAGTATCCTATCATCTTACGTTAGAAAATGCTCAAAATAATAGTAATCATATACTAGCACCAATCCAAAACACTTCTAACCCACAAACCATTTTTGTAAGAATTGAAGATCTAGATAGTGGTTGTTTAGCCTACACGAGTTTTAATTTAGTAGTCAATCCACTTCCAAGTATCAATACGCCATCACCAATTGAAGTATGTGATGATGCCGATAACGATGGGTTTACAGAAATAGATTTAACTCAAAGCGATGATGAAATAACAAATGGCAATACTAATTTAGCAGTAACTTATCATTATACGCTGCAAGATGCGAATACTGGAAACAATCCTGTTCCTCCTTCTTATATAAATTCATCATCTACTGACACTCTTTTTGTAAGAGTTGTGGATATCAACACTGGTTGTGTAAGTACTACAACTATAACAGTTATAGTAAACACAAATCCGATACTTACTTCGCAAGATTACATTATTGATGCCTGTGACGAAGATCATGATGGATTTGCAGAATTCGATTTAACAGAGGCTGGAGATGAAGCAACTCAAGGGTTAACAAATGTTACGGTGACTTATCACACCTCAAATGATGATGCTCAAACTGGAGACAATCCAATAACAAATCCTGAAGCATTTTTAAATACAAACCCAGACGTACAAGTATTGTATATAAGAGTAGTAGACAACGATACAGGGTGCGTATCTATTACAACATTTACCGTCCATACCAACATGTTACTTTCAGCAACAACTATTACTGATTTTGAAGTCTGCGATGATGATAGCAATGATGGTATTGAAGCCTTTGATTTTAACACTATTGAGGATAATATAGCTGGTCATCTTCCCGAAGTCTTTGTTACTTTTTACCTGACTGAAGAAGATAGAGATAATCAAGTAAATCCAATTGACGAGACAGTTCCGTTTTATAATACTAGTAATCCACAAACTATCTACATTAAATTAGTAGATGATGATTGCTCCGATGATGCTGATATTAATTTGATTGTCAATCCTGCTTTATTACTGCCAGATGTTGGTACTATAAATCATTGCGATACCGATGATGATGGATTTACAACTATTGAACTATCAATTTATGATGATTTAGTAAATAATGGTAATGCAGATTATACGGTATCATACTATCCATCGGAAGACGATGCAGAAAATAATACGAACTCGCATCCAAATTTTTATACAAATGTGAGTAACCCAGAAACGTTTTATGCACGCGTAACAAATCCTAATACCGGATGTATTGACGTTGTGAGTATGGAATTAAATATTATTCCTGCACCTACGACAACTCAACCAACACCATTTTTGATATGTGATAACGATCAAGATGGTTTCTTCATTATCGATTTAGAATCTAAATTACCAGAAATAGTAACTAATACTACCAACCTCAATATCGAGTTCTATACTTCAGAAGCGGATGCAGAAACAGAAACAGATGCAATATTAAATCCTTCAAGTTATAACGCCTCTACTCAAACTATTTACACACGAGTAGAAAGCACAATTACAACTTGTTTTTCAATCGTTCCAATAGCTATTACAGTAAATACACTTGCTGAAATTACTGATATTAGTGATTATCAAATTTGTGAATCTGACGGAGACCAGCAAGCAGATTTCACATTCAATACTAAGGATGCTGAAATATTAAATGGTCAAACAGGTAAAGAAGTTCTTTACTTCGAAACACAACAAGATGCCAATGACAGAATAAACATTGTAGACAAAAACAATGTTTACCAAAATACTTCTAGTCCTCAGACTATATATGTACGTATAGAAAATACTACAGATCAAAATTGTTACACAACAACATCTTTTGAGATAGTAGTGGATCCACTTCCTATATTTAATCCACCATTAGATTGGTTTGTATGTGACGACATTACAAATGATGGAGAACATCTATTTGACCTAAACGAAAAAATAACTGAGATTAGGGATGGTATAGCAGCAGATCTAAATATCACATTTTACACATCTTTTGATAATGCTAATGCTGCCGCCAACGAGATAGCGCTTGAATATACAAACGTGCAAAATCCAGAACAAATATATGCGCGTATAGAGAATGGCTCTAACTGCTATACAATTGCAGAATTTGGATTAAATGTCATTCAAGCACCAGAAGTTAATGAATCTGTACCGTTAGAGGTTTGCGATGATGACTATGATGGTATTTCAACTTTTGATTTAACAATTTCAGAATTTGATGTTCTTAACGAACGTCAGGATGATATCGTCGTACATTATTACGAAAACGAAAACGACTTAGAGGCGCAAATAAATCCGATTGCAGACCCAGAAAACTATCAGAATACCAGTAATCCTCAAACGGTTTATATAAGAGTTACTAATACCATATCTAACTGTTATGTTACTGTACCGGTTGATTTGATTGTCAATTTGCCGCCAGTAATCAATGATATTGACGAAGTTATTTTTTGCGAAACGGAGGATAGCATCATACTATTTGACGATATAACATCTCAACTTATAGATGACGTCACTGGAATTTCAGTTACTTATTACGAAACACAAAGCGATGCTAACTCCAATCAAAACAATATACCCGGTAATGGGTTTGCTTATTCAAGCTCCAATACACTGTTATTCATAAGAGCCCAATACATTGATACAGGTTGTTTTATGACAGAGTCTTTCAATCTGGTTATCAACCCAAATCCAATTGCCAATAATCCCGGTAATATTGGTGTTTGTGATGACGATGATGACGAAATTGCAGATTTCGACCTTTCGTTACAAACTGAGGCAATACTAGGAGGACAGAGTCCATCATTATTTACCGTGACCTATCATGAAGATTCGGAATCAGCAGAAAGTGGAGAAAACACTGTTGATGAAAACTATTTAGCCTTTAATGAGCAAATAATATATGTCCGTATTGAAAACAACGACACAGGTTGTTATGACACAACAGAATTTATGACGATTGTACACCCGCTTCCGATTATAGATATTGAAGATGTTGTAGTTATCTGCTTGGATGCTTTGCCATTACCAGTGAGTGCAGAAACAGGTTATGCAAATGATTCTTACAGCTGGTCCACTGGCGAAAATACGCCAGAAATTAATATTGATGCGCCGGGGAATTATTCCGTCACTATAACTACCGAATTTGGTTGTACAACAACAAAAGATTTTGAGGTCATACAGTCAGAACCTGCAAATTTTGAGGTTGTAGAAGTTGTAGATTTCTCAGACCCCAATAATATCACCATTACCATCAGTGGAATTGGAAATTATGCTTACATTCTTGATGACGGGGAGCCGCAAACCTCCAATGTATTTGAGCATGTACCGTTAGGATATCACACAATAACAGTTATCGACTTAAATGGTTGTACAGAAGTAACCAAAGAAGTGCTAGTAATCGATGCGCCTAAATTCTTTACGCCAAACGGTGATGGTCATTTTGATACATGGCATATCACAGGAGTAGAAACATTACCAGGTACTATTGTTAATATATTTGACAGATATGGTAAGTTATTAAAATCCTTACCGTCATCTTCTATAGGCTGGAACGGACTCTATAATGGTAGAGCAATGCCTTCTAGTGATTACTGGTTCGTTGCCAATGTAAAAAGAGGAAGCATTGAATTTGTAGTGAAGGGACATTTTGCACTCAAACGTTAACATACCTATATCAAAAATCGGATAGTTTTTTCCCTAACTTTACAGGATGAAATTCAAAATTGAATCTGAATTTAGTCCTACAGGAGATCAACCTCAAGCCATATCGCAATTAGCAGACGGTATTGAAAACAATGAGCGTTATCAAACACTTTTAGGTGTTACAGGTTCTGGTAAAACCTTTACCGTTGCCAATGTTATAGAGGAAGTACAAAGACCTACTTTAGTTTTAGCTCACAACAAGACATTAGCCGCACAATTATATTCAGAGTTCAAACAGTTTTTCCCAAATAATGCTGTAGAGTATTTTGTGTCTTATTATGATTACTATCAACCTGAGGCTTATATTCCCGTTTCAGGTGTTTATATTGAAAAAGATTTATCTATAAACGAAGAGATTGAGAAGATGCGTTTAAGCACTACCTCTTCCCTATTATCTGGTCGTCGAGATGTCTTGGTGGTAGCGTCTGTATCCTGTTTATATGGTATTGGAAATCCTGTGGAATTTCAAAAAAATGTAATTACATTAAAACGAGATCAAGTAATATCACGTACACAATTATTACATCGTTTAGTACAGAGTTTATATTCTCGTACCGAAGCAGAATTCAATCATGGAAATTTCAGAATAAAAGGAGATACCGTAGATATTTTTCCGAGTTATGCCGATGATGCATATCGTATTCATTTTTTTGGAGATGAAATCGAAGATATAGAAGCATTTAATATCACGACAAACGAAGTTGTTGAAAAGTATGATAGACTTAATATATATCCAGCTAACATGTTTGTAACCTCTCCTGAGGTATTACAAGGTGCCATTCATAATATTCAAGAAGATTTAGTTAAACAACATGATTATTTTAAGGACATAGGGAAACATCTAGAAGCAAAACGTTTAAAAGAACGTACAGAATTTGACCTTGAAATGATTCGTGAACTGGGCTATTGCTCAGGCATAGAGAACTACTCAAGATATTTAGATGGTAGAGCTCCAGGTACACGACCATTCTGTTTATTGGATTATTTTCCCGATGATTTCTTAATGGTAGTTGATGAAAGCCACGTTACCATTTCGCAAGTACATGCTATGTATGGAGGTGATAGAAGTAGAAAAGAAAATCTGGTAGAATATGGTTTCAGATTGCCTGCCGCTATGGATAATAGACCATTAAAGTTTGAAGAGTTTGAGGCACTTCAGAATCAAGTAATCTATGTTAGTGCTACACCAGCCGATTATGAATTACAGAAAACGGACGGTGTATATGTAGAGCAAGTTATCAGACCAACTGGATTATTAGACCCTATCATTGAAGTGCGCCCTAGTTTAAACCAGATTGATGACTTAATTGAAGAAATACAACAGCGAGTTGAAAAAGACGAACGCACATTAGTTACTACGCTTACAAAACGTATGGCTGAAGAACTAACTAAATATCTAAGTAGAATTCAAATAAGAGTGCGTTATATACATTCGGATGTAGACACACTTGAGCGTGTAGAAATTATGCAAGATTTACGTAAAGGCATATTTGATGTATTAGTTGGTGTTAACTTGCTTAGAGAAGGTCTCGATTTACCTGAAGTTTCGCTTGTGGCAATTTTAGATGCTGACAAAGAAGGCTTTTTACGTTCAGCTAGATCGCTCACCCAAACCGTCGGTAGAGCTGCAAGACATTTGGATGGAAAAGCAATTATGTATGCCGACAAGATTACTAAAAGCATGCAAAAGACTATAGATGAAACTAATTACCGCCGCGAAAAACAAATAGCTTATAATACCGAAAATAATATCACTCCTAAAGCTCTTAATAAGAGTTTAGACAATGCGCTTTCAAAGAATTCTGTGAGTACTTATCATTATGAGTTAGAAGCTTTAAAAGCTGCTGAACCAGAGAGCGAATATCTCAGTAAACCAGAAATTGAAAAGAAAATACGAGAACGTCGCAAGTTAATGGAACAAGCTGCTAAAGAGCTTGATTTTATACTAGCAGCTAAATTACGTGACGAAATAAAAGGATATCAAGTAAAACTTGAACAGCTTAAGGTTTAATTATACTGAACCTTAAAGATATCAATCAGCATGTCTGGCGGAACAATTTTGTTAGGAAAACTGTTCATCATATCTAAAACCTTATTAATTGCGTCATGATTGAGTCCCATTCTTAAACCAAAATTGTGAATTTTAACAAGTTTAGCTTTAGTAATATCATTACTAATATTCATTAAAAGAATAAGGCGGTGGAACTGCACAATACGCTCGCTATGAGACTTTAAAGGTATATATGTAGCAGGATGATGTATAAGATAATCAAAATCCGACTGGGAAATTTCTAATTGCTTAGCTATACCTAGTAGAAAATTATACTCTATAGGTTTTAGCTCATTTTCGGTTTTAGCGAATGCTATCATTTCAGATAGTAGGCTTAGTTTTTCGATGCGATTTGCCATGAGGAAATGGATTAACTATTAACACTATAAAATTAGGAATTAATCCCTTTTTATCGTCGTTGATATAATGTATCTCGTCGAAAAAAAAATCACCTTTAATCGGATTTTTCTAACATTCATCAGCCCTAGCAAGCGATTAAGCAATTACGAAAAGGACTATTTATCTAATTATGTTGTGTTTTAAAAATGTCGACAAGTACATCTGGAGGTACTACTTTATTCGGGTAATTATGCATGATTTTCAATACCTTATCGACAGCTTCCTGACTAAGTCCCATCTTCAATCCAAAGTTCTTAAGGATCAATAATTCCCGATTATCTGTATGCTGATCGACATTCATCAAAAGCACAAGTCTATGAAAATGCAGAATACGTTGAGATTCCGGTTGGATGATTATTTTTTTAGGTTTTTTAGTCGCCAATTTATTCAATTCACTCTCCGTAATTCCCAATTGTTTGGCAACGGCAATCAAAAAGTTATATTCAATATCTTTAATACCATCAGAAGTCCTTGCCAATGCAATCATATCTGATAATAAACTTAATCTAACATCTTTATCCATTAGGGTATAATTTTAAACAAAGATAAAAGTATAAAAAAAGCTCCTGGTCTATCCAGGAGCTTGGGCTAATTCAAAAGAAATCTAATATATTTTACTTTTGAACAATTCTTACTGGTATCATGTATTTCTTCTGTCCAGTTTTTAATTTTACTGATAGCTTCTTATAATTAAGTCTTGACTTAACAAAGCTATCCAAAATGTCGTGTTCAGAATTAACAGATAAT